>CAZMDE010000029.1:14859-15648 GCA_964564355.1 uncultured Bacteroidales bacterium
TTGCGAATAATCTTATAAATCTGTTAATCTGACAAATCTGATAAATCTGATGAATCTGACAAATCTGATAATCTGATAATCTAAATGACCTTTGCTTCATTATGCAGAAGTTGAATAAGCTCTTTTACATTTTCAGAGTCAATCTTTTTACCGGCAGCTTTTACCTTTGGCATTTCGTAATTCACATGTTCTGTGTATGACTCAGCATTTACCGGTTCAAATACCTGTAAAGGCTTGGTTCTTGCTGTCATTATACCCCTCATTGAAGGTATTCTTGGCTCTTTTGCTATGCCCTTTTGAGCAATAACAACAAATGGCATTTTCGCTTTCACTGTTTCAAAGCCTCCGTCAATCTCCCTTTTCAACTTCACCTCACCATTTTCTATACCAAGAAAAGATACTGAAGATACAGAAGGAATATCGAGAATCTCTGAAAGCATTCCACCTACTGATGAGCAATTATAATCACTTGATTCAATACCGCTCATTATTATCTCATAGTTTTCTTTTCTGGCTATCTCGGCAATTTGTGCAGCAACATAATATGAATCTTTTGGCTCAGCATTAATTCTTATTCCTTTGTCTGCTCCTATTGCCAGGGCTTTTCTTATTGTCGGCTCCGTATCTGCCAATCCCACCATCAGAACAGTAATACTTTCAATGCCTGTACCAGGAGTTTCCTTTATTTCCAATGCCCTGGTAAGGATCAACTCATCCCAGGGATTAATAATCCATTGCACCCCTGTTTTATCAAAAGTAGTATTATTATTGATAAACTTTACTTTAGTA
>CAZMDE010000030.1:0-10480 GCA_964564355.1 uncultured Bacteroidales bacterium
CTGGCAGGTTTCTAAAGCTGTTAAAATCCCGATAATAGGACTTGGCTGGATTATGAATGCTGCTGATGCAATTGAATTTATTCTTGCCGGTGCAACTGCAATCCAGGTAGGCACTGCAAATTTCATTGACCCGCAGGTAAGTATAAAGATTATTTCCGGTATAGAAGATTATTTAAACAGGCATAATATTTCATCTGTCAATGAATTAATTGGCGGTTTGAACTGCTAATTCCTAATGACTTTGTTGCATGAATACAATTAAAAAAAACTTAACCGCAAAGAACACAAAGGATTGCGAAAAGTATCGCAAAGAAAAAATAAAAAGTTAAATTATTGAAAATAAATTACTTAAATTATCCATGCAACAAAGTCATTCCTAATTAAATTTAATATTTTAAAACTCAATTTTTATGTTTTCAATAGCACATTTTCACCCGATGACTGTACATTTTCCAATCGCCTTGGTTATGGTTGGTTTTCTTGCAGATGTATTAAGCTTATTTATTAAAAAAGAAAAGTGGCTGATAAAAGCAGGGTATTATCTTATGATTTTAGGAACAATTGCAGCTATTGTGGCTTATCTGACAGGAGCAATTTTTACAAAGGAGCTAACAGGAACATTAAATGACATAAAAGAAAGGCATGAGTTATTTTCTACTATCACATTATGGATTTTAGTAATCGGGTGTTCTTTCAGAATATTCTTAGTTTACAAAAAACTTGATCAAAGTCCTTTAAAATGGGTGCCTTTTATTTTTTATATAATAGCTGTTGTCAGTATAGGCATAACAGGATTCCTTGGAGGAGTCCTTGTTTATAATAACATGATAAAAATCTAGATTTTTCTTCAGAACGGAAAAAAATTAGTAAAGATTTTTAAAGCCAGAGAGCTAATGACTTCCTTTCTCTCAGGTAACTTCAAATAAAAGTTTATTGATATGTTGTAAAAATTTTTTATTAAAATTTGTTAAATTAATAAAAAATTATGTAAGTTTGCTACTCTTTAAAAATATAAAAAGGTTATAAAATGACCAAACGCAGAATCAGAACAGATATACCTGTCAGACAACACGATAAATTGTTAGGGCTTGCAGAAAGTATATTTATAAAAAACAAAACTGAACATATATTAGATAATGAAATAGACATAGCTGCTTTCAATGTAGCAATTGATGAAGCTAAAACCAAACGAATAAAATCCAAAGAATCTTCAGCGGAATCAAGAAAAACCTCAATTGAAGCTAATACTCTGCTAGGAATAGCTAAAGGTCAGACTAAAGCAGTTGAAGGAACCGTTTACAGCACCGTAATGCAGATACGCGACAAGCTTAAATCTTTAAATAAAGGTAAGGAGGAAAATCTAAGAGAATGGGGATTTGATGTAGAAATATACCAGATACGCGGCTTAAGAAAAGTAAAAATTAATATTCCTTTAGGCAATTCAGAGCTATTGATGGACTTGGCTGACGGAATATATTCTCAGCATATTAAACATCCCGGAATACTTAAGGGAATTGCTATATCAGATTTTCATAAAAAAAACCAGCTTGCCAGAAATAAAAAGCTTCTTTCTAAACAGCTTCTGGAAACAAGTGACAGGCTCATGAATGAGTCGGAGATGTTGCTAGGATTGGGTTACGGACAAACAAAAGAAACACCCGGAACTATTTATAATCTTGTAAATGTCATCTTAAAACTTTTACAGTTAAAATATGCAGGAACTGAAGAAAAGCTGAATGAATGGGGTTACAAAACTATAGTTGTAGATTCAAAATATCCTATAAAAGGCACCGGAGTTTCCGCCAGAAAAATTACAGCAATATCCCGGCAAACCCCTTTGGTTACGATTCATATAATTTTCAAAGGTTCTAACAGCAAAAAAATATATATTGATTGGGGAGATGGAAATGCAGATAAAATAAATCTTATTGGTCATACTACACCTCAATCTGTTTATCATGATTATAATAATGAAGGGGATTATGAGATTCAGATTAATGGAGATATCGGAAAGCTCAGCTATTTCAAAATTAGCGGTAATCAGCTTATATCTATTGACATTCCCAGAAACCTGAAAAATCTTTTTTATGTAAACATTAAAAACAACTGGATAGATTCAACCAAGATTATAAATAATTTCTATACTAATCTAGAGAGCTTCGGCGTTTTCAATGGCGAGCTTGATACTTCAGGTGGTAAAAATGCTGTCCCGAATGCTTATGGCCATATAGCCAGGAATAACCTTATCAAGCGCGGCTGGGAAGTTACCACAAATTAATCAAATATGATAAAGATAAAAGTTTTTCAGTTTAACCCCATACAGGTTAATACCTTTGTTTTGTACGACGATAGCAAAGAATGTGTTATCATAGACCCCGGATGCTATGGAAAAGATGAAGAAGATGAACTTGCAAAGTTTATAGAACAGGAACATCTGAAGCCTGTAAAGCTTCTCAATACACATGCGCATACTGACCATATTTTAGGTAATAATTTTGTGATAAACAAATATAAGTTACAACCGGAAACACACAGTGGCAGTGAATATCTTCTGAAAAATGCAAAAAGCTGGGGAGCCATGCTGGGATTTAACATTGAAAATTCTAAGATTTCTTCAAAATATCTTAATGACGGGGATATAATAAAGTTCGGAGATTCCGAATTAATAGTTGCATTTACACCAGGACACGCAGATGGAAGCATTTGTTTTATTAATAAAGCAGAGAAATTTGTAATCTCAGGTGATGTTCTTTTTGCAGGAAGTATAGGCAGGACCGACTTACCTTCCGGCAGTTTCGAATTGCTTGAGAAAAGCATAAAAGAAAAGCTTTATACTCTTGACGATGACTATTCGGTCTATCCCGGGCATGGGCCTGCTACAACAATAGGCGAAGAAAAACGGCATAATCCTTATATACATTTATAATATTACTTGTCATCTCACAATTTTGAAAAAATTAATCTTCTCATTTCTATATTTAATAATCATTCTGCTGGTGCTCGTTTGTAATGATTGCCTTTGCCAGAAACCCTTTGCTAAAATTTATAATCAATCTGCCAAATATCCCGTAGCTGTTAAGCGCTTGACCACCCGAAATCCTTTTAAAACAGATGTTTTTATTAAAAATTCAGGACAGTTTGACAGTCAGGTAAATATGTCTGCTCCTATAAAATATGTCATAAACAATAAGGATAAAATATTTTTCACACAGCAGGGTCTCATCTTTAAATTACAAAAAATTGAGAGAATGAAAGAAGGGGAAAAAGAGGATGAAGTACTTCCTAAAACATGGTTTGTCAGTATGAAGTGGGAGGATTCTAATCCTAATTCAGTTATTGAAGTAGCTGATGAGACTGAAGGATATTATACTTTTGGAGAAAAAGGTTATGAGGACATAAAAGCAAAGGGATACAGGAAACTGACCTACAAAGAGCTTTACCCTGGAATTGATGCAGAATATATTATACCTGAAAAAGGAGGTATTAAATATAAGCTGATACTGAAGCCGGGAGCAGATATTTCACAGGTAAAGATGCGCTACACAGGAGATGTAGATAAAATAATCAACAGCAAAGATGGTAATATAATAATCCAAACTCCTACAGGGAATATTACTGACCATGCTCCAAAAAGCTTTTATGAAAAAAACAATAAAACAATATCTTCATCTTTTATATTAAAAGATAACCTCGTAAAATTCTCCCTACCCTCACTTACGAATAACGACTTACGGCTTACAAATATTATCGTCGACCCATGGACAACCACTCCTGATAGCCTCTTGCTGGATTATTCAGCTTTTGACGTTGATTTTGATGACTATGGAAATGTGTATGTAGCAGGAGGTTCGCCACCTTATAAGGTTTCCAAATATTCAGCAGACGGAAAATTGAAATGGACTTTTGCAGCACCTTCTGTTTGGGCAAGAGAATTTTACAGCAAATTTTGCTTACTGCCTTCATCCGGTACAATATTTATAGGAGAGGGATTGAATGCTATGGGACCAAGAGTTATGAAAGTCCGTTCAGATGGAAAGCTTATAAAAACCTCTTCCAATTTAAAAGGCAATTTTGAAATATGGATAATGTTTTATAATCGCTGTTCTAAACAGTTATTCGGATTTGGCGGAGGTACAGGAAATTCCAACAACTTACAATTAATAGCAGACACGAATCTAAGCTCAAGTACAATTTTAAATTTTAACGGCTCCACCCAGATAAGAAATGATGTAGCTTCTGCTGTTCAGGATTATAATGGTGATTTTTACGCTTATATGACAAGTTTGAGCGGATATAACGATTTTAACAACCATATCCAGAAGAGTCTTGCATCATTAAATTACAATCCTCCCATTGCTTTTGATATAAATTCAGGATATTATTTTTTTGAACATACAAACAGCGGTATACCCGGTTTCTGGCCTAATAATGTAACTGTCAGAGCAAACATTTTAGCTTCCAACACTGATTATCTTTATAGTTATGACGGACTGACTTTAAATGCCTACGATAAAACTAAGGGAGACTTGTTGGCTACTACAACTGTCAATTCTGCATATGAATATGGCAGTTTCAGGACACATGAAGGCATAGACGCAGACGAATGTAATAATATTTATGTAGGAGGCTATAAGCAGGTGCATGTATATTCATTTAATGGCACTGACTTCATACCTAAGAATTTAATTACAGCTGATATCCCTGACGAAGTTTACTGTGTAAAAGTTAACAGACTGTCAAATCTTCTGTATATTTGCGGCTCAGGATTCCTCACTGTTTCCAATGGCTTGCCATGCAAGGCGCAGCAGCTTACAGTTGCTGACACCATTAATAATTGTACTGGTTTTGTTAAACTGAAAGTAAGCAATGGAGAGCCGCCTTTTACATATAGCTGGAGCACAGGCGAAACAACCAGCACAATAACAGCATCACCGGGGACATATACAGTTACTATCTCAGATAAATCATGCATCACAAGAAAAAATATTGACACTATAATCATTCCAAAGCTTTTACATGTTAACCTTGGGAAAGATACAACAATATGTTTCAATGTGCCAGTTGAGCTAGATGCAGGAAGTCAGGCTAAATCATATGTATGGAATGATGATTCTCACAACAGGTTTCTCGATGTAGCCAAAACAGGCATATACTCTGTCACTGTCACAGATAAATACAACTGTAAGTCATCCGATTCAATTCAAGTCAATCTATATCCTTTCCCGATTTTAGAATTAGGAAGAGATACCACTATCCTGCAGGGAAGCTCAATAACATTAAATGCCGGAAAAGGTTTCGATGACTATCTATGGAATGATAAAAGCAGTAATCCGGAATATACTGTTATTAGCAAAGTGAAATATTATGTTCAGGTGAAGGACACTTATGGTTGCTATTATAGTGACACGATAAATATCAATGTAATTTGCCTTGGAAAAGATTCAATACCAAATGTTTTTACACCTAATGGTGATAATATCAATGATGTATTTCTGCCTGAAATTAAATGTGCAGAGGAATATAATTTGAGGATATATAACCGCTGGGGAGATTTGCTTTTTGAAACCAACGAATTAACAAAGAGTTGGGATGGAAAGTATAACAAAAACAATGTAGCCCCCGGAGCCTATTTTTACATTATCAGCTATATCAGCACTGAGAATAACACAAAAGCAAAACAAATCAAAAAAGGAACAATTACTATTTTGAGATAAATTAGTTCACTGGTTCATCAGCACATTTTCACATTGACTTGTACTTACTACTCGCCACTTACGACTAAGGACAAACTCCACTCAACGGTTTTATTTCACAGGCATTTAACTAAATCTCTTTAAAAATGAAGATCGAATAAGTTTTATATATATTTTTATCCCCTGAATTCTGATATTATAAATCTTCTAATTTATTTTATATGACTCAACAAGAATGGAATGATGTTGTAAAAGCTATCAAAAAAATCTATTATTTCCCTGAACAAAACAATCCAGATTATACTACGGAAAATGAACATTATCAAACAGATTTTATAGATGCGTACATAATTAAACTTCCTGTTTATAGCGTGCATGCCGGAAAGCTGGTTGGCGTGAAATGGTATCCAAAAGAAAATAATGACCATGGGATATTTGATGTAAATCTATTCATACATAACCTGGATCCGAATCCTGTTCCTTTAACATTGTTAGAAATCAACTATATGCTGGATATTCAAATAGATAATTTTGAGCTTCCGGAGTTTTATCAGCCTAAGGGTCGAAATTATCCTCAGTATGACTTAAAATATGAAGAAAAAGATTTGTTTGATAAAGAGAAGCCAACTGATCAGAAGATAAGAGAGATCATTGCCGGCTTCTGCTCCCTGCTGTCAACTGCATCTGAAATGTGATTCAGATATCAGCTGAATAGATATTTGCCCGGGACTATTAATTAATATAAATTTTAGAGCTATTATAGTTTTCTCCCTATTTTAGTGAGGGTTGGGGTAATGTTTAATAGAACTCTCATATGCTTCTCATTGAACTCATATAGGCATCAGTTACGTCCAACTATACAAAACGATCTCTTAAGCATATATTATGTAATGATTTATGAGAGTAAAAGGGACTTAAAGATATGTAACAATGAACAAGCGAACCAATAAACTATTCTTCTATCTACTCTTCGCTATTTCCCAATCATAAGCTACTTTGGTATTTGTTTTTTGACAATATTCCCGTTTTCAATAGTGAAGAATACGGGAGATACGAAGTCCCTTTGATTGATATAAGTTTCATAATTGAATCCGTGAGCAATGCGCTCTTCAATAGTATTGCTGTATTCACCAGCAGCAGCAAGCATAAGTTCAGCAATCTCCCGAACAGCAAACTCTCCTCCTGTGCAGCCAGATATATAATCACAGAGATTTTTATTTTTAGCATATTCAGCAAACATAGGGCTTCCTTTCCTGCGCACCAGGAATCTTAAGCCACACTGCCGTGCAACAGGCAGGTCGAGTATATCATCGAAAACATAGGCAATCTGCTCTGTGTTGATACCATATGTCTGTGTGATATGGTCAAGTGCATTGGTTTTGTTTTTCATTGAATAATAAACTGACTGGAAATGCTCGCGCTGTGCAAACTGGAAAGCTGAGCTGTTCTGCTCTCCAGTGATAATACTTGTCATCGGGAAATCTCTTAGTCTAAGCCAATATGCAAAACGCAGCATATTGATGCCCATTGAATCAGCTTCATAATAGGGACTGCTGATGCCTTCGCCTTTAACACCTGTATTGAAAACTCCATCCCAGTCAAATATGTATGCTTTGATAAGCTTATGCTTTTGAGCTATATCAGCATATGATGTTATAAATTCTCCGCCGGTTGCTTTAAAGAGATTTTCCATTTGTTAGTTCTTAGTTGGTAGTTCAGAGTAATTACAACAAATTGGATTTTACAAGGTCCTGAATATCGAGTATGCCAACAGGTTTATTATTTTTTACTACAACTATATTATCAACATTTGTTTTCTTAAACATATCAGAAGCCTCAATCAGCAAAGCTTCTGCATCAATAGAGTAAGGTTGCTTGCTAGTATATGCCGACATTTTGTTCTGGAGAATCGTTTTGCCGTCTTTCTGCAAATGTCTTCTCAGGTCGCCGTCAGTAAAAATGCCTGCAACATTATTTTCTTTATCAATAATAGTAACGGCTCCAAGCCCTGACTCAGTCATCTTTACAATAGCATCGAGGACATGGTCGTCAAGCTTAACAACAGGATTTGCTTCCCTGATGACTTCTTTGACTTTAAATGTCATAAGGCGTGTATGCTCGAAAAACTGCTCAGTTCCAAGTGTTGTGAAATTATTTTCAGTAAGCATTTTCATAACCTTCCAGGGTATTGTGCAGGCATCTACACCAAGATTGATAGCATTTCTCACATGTTCGGGATTTCTAACAGATGAGAACATGATCTTAGTGTCATAATTATAATAATTAACTGCTTTTACACATTGCTCGATGAGAGCGAGAGCATCGTGTCCCTGGTCCTGGAGACGTCCTACTAAGGGACAGACGTAAGCAGCACCGGCAGCCATAGCCATATATGCCTGCTGCAGGGTATAAACAAGATGGATATTAACCATTATGCCTTCATCAGCAAGCTTTTTGCAGGCTTTAACACCTTCGAGAGAAACAGGGATTTTGAAAACAGTCTTATGAACATCAAGACCAAGCATTATGAGTCTGTCAGCTTCTTTGCAGATACTATCTGCAGTTTCTCCGAGAGACTCAACCTGCAAAACGGGAACCATTAATGATAGCTTGAGTATAGTGCTGTCAATATCAGTTATACCTTCCCTATGCATGAAAGTAGGTGTTGTTGTCAAACCTGTGAGAAATCCTAATTTAAAGGCTTCTTCAATTTCCTTAAAATCCGCTGAATCTAAATATAGTTCCATATTTTTTTATTTACGAATTACGATTTACGAATTACGATTTACCAAATTGTCAAAGTGCAAAAGTAGTAAAAACAGTAATGCGTTATCTTGTTTTAACTTCGATATTATGTATTTCCAATAAAGGTAAAATGAAAGCTTCAAGGTCGGAGATGCAAAGCTGGCTGGCAGCATCGCATAAAGCCTTCTCAGGCTCAGGATGCACTTCAATGAATATTCCGTCAACTCCTGAAGCTACGCCTGCTCTTGCTATTGTTGACAAATATTCTCTTGCTCCTCCCCTCTTATCAGCACTCGGTATACCGTATTTTCTGATGCAATGCGTAATATCAAATACTACAGGAAATCCAAGCAGGTTTAAATGATAAAAGCTCCTCGGGTCAACTATAAGGTCATTATACCCGAAGGTATATCCGCGTTCTGTAAGAATTATATTATTGTTGCCGCTTTCAATTACCTTTTGCACAGGGTATTTCATATTCTCAGGTGCAATGAATTGCCCGTGCTTGAGATTAACAGTTTTTCCGGTTTTGGCAGCAGCCACCACGAGGTCAGTCTGCATGCAGAGATAAGCAGGAATCTGGATTATATCCAGAACCTCTGCAGCCTGCTCTACCTGAGAGGGATAATGTATATCGGAAAGCAGCGGAAAGCCGAAGTCTTTTTTTATCCTGCTTAATAGTTTCAGTCCTTTCTCAATCCCCGGTCCTTTATAATTACTGAGGGAGCTGCGATTATCTTTTTGAAATGAAGACTTATAAATCACAGGCAGACTGAGCTTTTCTGATAATCTCTTAAGGTATTCGGCAGTTTTAAGCATTATGTCTTCCTGCTCAATAACACATGGACCTGCTATCAGAAACAACTGCTCTGAACCGCAATCTATATTCCCGACTTTGACAATTTTCTTTTGCATCCTTTTATTCATTAACAATTTACAAAAATAGAAATAAATATTAACAATGAAAAAAGTCGTAAGTCGTATGTAAAACGAAAGGGTGTATAAATGAAATATTTATTATTTTTGACGAATCGGATAATTTGTAATATTTTTGGCAATAATTGCAATAGACAATTTATAATGAAGCAAAGAGATTTCATAAGACAGCTTTCCGTTGCTTATTGTTTATTGTTCATTGTTCATTGTTCTTTTGGACAACAATACACTGAAGTATCAGCTAAGATTTTGTATCCTTGGAATATAAAAGTAGGCGCCGAAAGGACAGAATTATATTTCTCTTCGCTTAAAAATAAGAACATTGCAGTTGTTGCCAACCAAACAACAAGAATTAAAAACACGCATCTTGTAGATTCCTTATTGAAATCGGGCATAAAAGTAACAAGAATTTTTTGTCCTGAACACGGCTTTAGGGGCGAGGCAGAGGCAGGAGAGAATTTAACTAATTATACTGACACAAAAACAGGCTTAGCGGTAATTTCACTATACGGCAAAAACAAGAAACCCTCCAAAGCAGATCTAACAGGTATTGACATAGTTATTTTTGACATGCAGGATGTAGGAGTTCGTTTTTACACATATATCTCAACGCTGCATTATGTAATGGAAGCATGTGCTGAGAATAACATACCTGTCATAGTTCTAGACCGCCCGAATCCGAATGGATTCTTTATAGACGGTCCTGTGCTTGAGGAAGATTTTAAATCCTTTGTGGGCATGGACCCTGTTCCTATAGTTCACGGGATGACTATTGCAGAATACGCAAGAATGGTCAACGGGGAAGGCTGGCTGGAAAACGGGGTTAAATGCGACTTGACATGTGTGCCAGTAACAAATTACAAACATTCATATTATTATCATTTTTCTATAAAACCTTCTCCAAATCTGCCGGATATGGAGGCGGTTTATCTTTATCCTTCGTTAGGCTTGTTTGAAGGCACAATTATGAGCGTGGGACGAGGTACTGACTTTCCATTTAAGGTTATCGGTCATCCTGATCTAGTCAATACAACTTTTTCTTTTATACCAAAGAGCATTAAAGGCATGAGCAGCGCTCCTCCTTTTAATGGCATTAAATGCAATGG
>CAZMDE010000030.1:10490-15609 GCA_964564355.1 uncultured Bacteroidales bacterium
AGCTATATTAAAAACCTGAAAAAAATATATATCTATTGGCTAATTGAATCATATAATGAGCTTAAGAATAAAGGGGAATTTTTCAACCCTATGTTTGATAAGCTTGCAGGCACGGATAAACTCAGAAAGCAGATAATAAACGGTACAACTGAAGAAGAGATAAGAAATTCGTGGACTGATGGTATTAAACGGTTTAAAAAAACAAGAATAAAATATTTGATGTATACGGACTTTGAATAATAAATAAATTATCAGATTCATCAGAATAGTAGATTAAAATAAATTGATTTTATGGGTAAACCTATAGAAAAGCAAAAAGTAAAAAGCATTAATAAACAATCTGTATTTAAGATACAGGTTCTTGTAATTATCCTGTTTTCTATTGGTCTTTATGCAAATACATTGTTTTATGACTATACGCTTGATGACACTTTGATGATCACGCAGAATAAATTCACAAAGATGGGTGTTTCAGGAATAGGAAAAATTATGAGCAATGATTCGTTTGTAGGATTCTTCGGCAAGAATAAAAATCTTTTGCCCGGAGGGAGATACCGCCCTTTGTCGCAGGTTCTTTTTGCATTAGAGTATCAGTTCTTCGGATTAAAACCATTCATCGGGCATTTGATGAACATACTTTTATATTCACTGTTATGTGTATTTCTGTTTATATTACTCAATAAAATATTTGAGAATTGGGAGCCGGGAGTCCGAAGCTCTCAGATAAAATCATCAAATCGTTTAATCATCAAATTATCAAATTATTTAAGCCTTCCATTTATCATAACATTAATATTTACTGTGCATCCGCTGCATACAGAAGTTGTTGCCAATATAAAAGGGTGTGATGAAATATTAGGACTGATATTGATTTGTATAACTATGCTGCTTATATTAAAATATCTTGATAACTTTTCTAAAGTTTCAAGCTTAAGAAAAGTGCTGATTATTATATCAATTTCAGCAGTTTTTCTCCTTGCATTGATAAACAAAGAAAATGCAGTAACCTTTATAGCATTAATCCCATTAACTATATTTGTTTTCAGGAAGGTTAACTTCAAAGACCATTCTATAGTTTTTTTATCACTAATAATATCATTTATAGCATATCTATTTATCAGATATGAGGCACTTGGCTTCATCTTTAGCAATAATGCATACGAAAGAGAGCTTCTAAATAATCCTTTTATAAAAGCAGATGCAGCAGAAAAATATGCCACAATAATGCTGACCTGGGGTAAATACCTGTTGTTGTTAATTTTTCCAAATAATCTCACACATGATTATTATCCAAAGCACATTCCTATTATCAACTGGAATGACTACCGTGCAATTCTTCCTTTATTAATATATGCAGGATTAATTTTTTACTCGCTATTTGTAATCATAAAACAAAAATCATCAAATCATCAAATCATCAAATCATCAAATATAATTATTGCTTATGGCATTTTAGTTTATATGATTACTTTTTCTATCCAGTCGAATTTGGTATTTAATATAGGGACATTCATGAATGAACGCTTTATGTTTATTTCTCTTCTTGGCTATTGTATAGTAATTTCATATCTTATTCTGACCAAAATCCGCAGTGCAAAAATCAAAATCATTTTGCTGCTTCATATTATACCAATGTATTCGTATAAAACTATAAGCCGCAATACAGCATGGAAAAATGATTTTACTTTATTTACAACAGATGTTAAAACATCATATAACAGTGCAAAATGCAATGTGTCTGCCGGAGGAATGTATTTTGAAAAGGCTAAAAAAGAGGCTGACAGTCTGACAAAAAGAGGCATGCTGGAGCAGGCTCAGTATTATATTACGCAGGGTATAACAATACATCCTTACTATATAGCAGGATGGGTATTATCGGGAAATGTTTATCTTGAAATGAAAGATTATAAGCAGGCAATGTACTGCTATGAGACTATTTTAAAACTGTCCCCTCTGCATCATGATGCGCTTAATAATCTACTTTATGTAGCACAGCAAACCGATAAAGAAGGGCTTATAAAAGAATCCCTGTCAGCTTACAAAACCTTGTATAAATACAAACCCGGGGATACTGACTATCTTTTCAACCTTGCTTCAGGGCTTGCAAGGAACGGGAGAAGTGATACAGCTCTTGTAATTCTTAACAAAATTGCAGCTGCCAAACCAAATTATTATAATGCATATAATAAAATGGGGGAAATTTATGGCAGATATTTTAATGATATTAATAAGTCAATTACATATCTTAACAAAGCCAATTCTATAAATGGCAAAGATCCATCAGTACTGGAAAACCTTGGCGTAGCTTACGGCATCAAAGGAGATTATCCTAAATCAATAGAATATTTTAATAAAGCTTTAATTGTCAAACCTGATAATCCCGGCTTATATAACAACCTTGCGGGTTCATATAGGAATATAGGGAATATTGATATGGCAAATCAAATGATTTCAAAAGCAAAGAAAATGCAAAAGAAGAAATGAATAATAATTCATTACTCATAATCACCTTATTAACGTAACAGTTCCCTGAAGCAGTCTGCCACTTAATCCTTTCAGCCTTTCTTCATAAACAATGCAGACATAAAAATATACTCCTTCAGAACAATCTTTCTTACTGCTAATGTCCTTACCATCCCAATTAATATATGGGTCTTTTGACTGGAAAACCAGCTCTCCCCATCGGTTAAATATTTTAATGTCTATGCTTTGCACATACTGAAAAGGAAAAGGAATAAATAAATTATTTCGGGAATCTTTGTTAGGAGTGAAAACATTGGGTAATCTGTAAAGCTCACAAGTGTCTATATCTATGCAAACTATATTGCTATATACACCTGTATTTTCGACACTATCAACAGACTGAACAGCATAGCATCCTGCAATTGAGTTCAGGTCTTTATGAACAAACACTGTATCATTTGAAGTATAATTATCTGTAGACAAAATTAATTCAAAACCCTGATTCTCATTTGGCTTATACCAGATTCTATATTTAATAACATCTTTAGAACAGCTATGATTAGGGTTATTCCAGGTAAGAGTATTTTCAGGCTTGGTGCAATTTGCTTTTACCGTAAGGTGCGGAGCGCAGGGCGATACATTATCTTTTGCCTGTGCACAAGCCTGCTGAGACAGATTTATAATCGGGTTAACAAACCCGGGATCAGAATATTTCCCTATGCTTTTAATATAATAGCAATATTCTGCTCCATTAGCTAACCCTTTATCCGTGTATGTCCGGCTATTTGTCCAGCTTATAGAATCAAACTGAGTTTTACCGGGCTTTTGTCTGTAAATAATATATTTATCATTCATCCATGGCACATTAACATACCATGAAAGTATCAGTTCATGGTCACCCGGCTTAATTGACAAAAACATTGATGAGGCAATCTTTGTAGAGCCAATAAATGTGTTGTTTCCCCTCACTGTACCATACAGATCAATCCTGTATTTATACGGATTAGCAAAAGTATTCAGCAGAGTATCTGTGTAAGTTGTATCAATAAGCCCGTAATTTGAATGCTGAATGCTGAATGCTGAGTTCTGAATGACTTCAGAATGGAAGACTTCATATCGGAAAGGACTGTGAATGCTTGTATCCAGTTTAGTAGGTTTTGCCCAAGCTATATATGCTTTACCTTTGCTGTTATCTGTTTTGACAATGCTGATATTAGTGATAACAGGAATATTTTTTATCAGTGATGTGCAAGCCTCATCAGAAACAAGGCTTTCAGCTCCATCGTCAAAATAAGCTATAACAACATATCCGTAGTTTATGCCGGGTATCAATCCTTTACCATTATTAGTATCTGTAAAGGTAGTATCATTTACTGAGTTTGTCTGCCCTATCAGTACATAACCCTTATCAGGAGGAACACCTGTCTGGCAGTTGTTTACCTGAAGGTGTAAACATACTGTATTTCTATAGAGTTTATAGCCTGCAACATTTCCACATGAACTTTTATTCCACTTTAATTCAATGTTGTTACCGGAAGGATTTGCAGAAAGATTCTTTGGAGGCTGGGCTACTACAGTTATTTGCACGGTTTTTAATGCAACAAGATTAACAGGTGTACTTTTAACAACAGCCCTGAAAATCACGGACCAGGGATATTTTTTAATATGGCTACAGTTAGTCTTCCAACTAAATCTTGAGCTTACTGAATCTTTTCTTGCTGTCGATGTAAATGTAGCAGGATTGTTAGTAATTTGAAAAGGACCTCCTGAAGCTGATAAGGTAATAATATTCCCGGAATTTGATTTTGCAGTAATAAGTGAGTCAAGTATTGTGCCTTCTACTATGCAAGTATCATTAAAAGCTGTTATATCAGGCGGATTAACATCACATGTTGCAACAAGTATCTGCATATCTCTTATAATAGAACAAACTACTACACCATTTCTCCAGGCTCTTATAAGTATTGCCACGTTATATTCTCCCTGGAGCACAGGACTATCCCATAATAAATCACCTGTGACAGGATTGATTTGAAATATATTGCTTGTCTGCGGATAAGCATATCCGGGGATAAACTTTCCTGTCTCTCCTTTGCAGGGCTGTAGACTATAAGACAAGCTGTCGCCATAAGCACTATATGCTCCGGGATTATGGATAAAAGGTCTACCAACACATGCATTGTCAATTGGAGGATTTAACAATACAGGGGAATTTACAATTCCTATAAATGGATTAATTACTAACTTTGATTCAATATGGAAAGGAACATTTACTGAGCTTGGAATATTGACAATTCCTCCGTTCCTGGTTGGGTCTTCCAAAGATATAATATAGGTTCCGGCAGCAGGGTAAGTATGAGTTCCTGTGTAAGTATTCATTTTTATATCAGTACCAACAATAACTCCAAGGTGCTCGCAATACTCTCCATTAGGATTTATGCCTTTAGGACCGTTATTTCTTGGCAGAATATCTGTCAGACCATCTCCCCAGCTTATTTCAAGCTGGCATCTGTCAGCTAAGCTTGGGGCATAAGTGTAAGTTGTTATAGTTACTTCGTAGGTAAGATTTGATATTTGTTTATAAGTTATCTCTCCGGCACGATTATGGGTTGCAAAGCAATTAACAATGAGTAATGAACAATGAACAATGAATAAT
>CAZMDE010000031.1:0-4094 GCA_964564355.1 uncultured Bacteroidales bacterium
GTGGTACTCTTATTAATAGTCAGATTCAATGTTAATGTACTGTCGCAACCTGCTTTATTAATAAGCTTCTGTGTGTAAACTCCGCTTTCAGTATAAGTCTGGTTGTTTAATTTATAGCTATCACAGGCTGTTTCAGTTAATTCGCTTGTAGTATTAGGAATTACTGTTAGAAGTACAGTTGTTTCTGTGTTCTGTCCGCAACGAGGATCATTAGTTACCAAAACCTTATATAATCCCGCATCTGATGTCTGAACATTTTGCAGATCAAGACAGTTAGAATTTATTCCTACTGGATTGCCTTCTAAAGTCCATGTGAAGTTAATTGGAAAACTTCCGCCTGTCAGAGAAACACAGAATTGTAAATTTTCTCCTGCACATACTATATCTGATGGAATCTCATCAATTGTTGGGGGATTACATGGATGACAAATAAGACTCTTCTCACAAGTCAACGTTGTTCCGCACAAATCTGTCATTGTCACTAAATATGCTCCGGCATCTTCGCAATTACTTGTTGTTAATTCAAGTGTTGAAGTGGTAGCTGTGTTAGTTATAATTGCTGTTGCAGGAATTACTCCGCCATCTTTTGTCCAGTTAAATGATAATGTTCCTGTACCTGAACCTGTTGCTGTAAATGTGTATGTGTGTGGGATATTTCCTCCAAATAATTCATCAACTGGCTCTACATTTGATTTTAATTCGCATGTAAGCTCTGCTTTTTGAGCAGTTACTGTAACAGTAGATGTACATGTAGAAACATTGCCGTTATTATCAGTTACTGTCAGAGTAACAGTGTTACCACCAAGGTTAGAACATGTAAATGTATTTGGAAGTACTGTTAATGATTTTATTCCGCAGACACTATTTGAACCATTGTCAACCTGACCTGCTAAAATACTAACATTACCTGTTTCATCAAGTGCAACTGTTATATCTTTACAAATTGCAGTAACGCGGTTTGGTGTAAATGTTACTTCTTTAAAATTGCTAAATCCGCAACCATTCTGTGTTTTTACTTTAACTTTTAAATCAGTAATACTATTGAAAACAGTTAATACAATGCTTCTGAGATACTGTCCTGAACCTGCAGGTTGAGGAACTCTTAAAACTGCTGTAGCATCCCATTCCCAATAATACTGCGTTCCGTTTACTTCAGATGCTTCAAAAAGGATGTCTGTAGTACCTGTTGTACTTGAAGGGAAACAGAATCCATTTGGTGCAGTGATATCAGCAGGAGCAGCAGGTGGAAGGTTAGTTGTAGAAAAAGTAGCTGATGTAAAATTATTGGTTCCACAGGCATTTACAGTTGTAATTTGAACTGAAATAGGTGTGCTGCCAATCTTTAATTTAACTTCCCTTGTACCTTGTCCTGAAATTATCTGCCAACCTCCGGAAACTAACCAGGTATATGTTATTGCACCTTCTATTTCGGGTACGCTAAAATATGCTTCATCTCCTATACATGCAGGATTTGGTCCTGTTATCTCAACAGGAGCTCCGGGACTACCAACTGAATATTTAATCACCAATGGTGTATTAATATTCACTTCACAATCAGTAGTTGTTATTTTTACAAGTGTAACTGTTGTATTATTTGTAATTGAAATTGTCTTACTGGATGTAAGATTCGGGCTATTTACGGTTTGAGACATTTCAACTCCACCGTCTATTTTATAATAGTAAGTCCAGGGAAATGTCAGACCCTGGTAAGTTACAGTAAATGTTGCATTAACTGGAGCATGATCAGGTGTTCCGCAAACATCCATTGGATTAGCAGAGATAGAACCTGTAGGTATTTTAACTGAATTACCATTGAACTGGTCAGATGCTACATTACAGTTAGAGTTATTTAAATTCTGTGAACTTGCAGCTGATACTATCCTGTAAATTTTTCCACCAATGTCACTTATATTCAACTCTAAAATAACGTCATTAATATTGCTGATAGGACTTCCAACATTAATCCAGTTGTTTGTGCCCTGGTCAGCTACCTGCCATTGAAAAACATAATTTGCAGGAATATTGCCTGCAGTTTTTTTACCTTTTAAAGTTATTTTTCCGGTTGAACAATAACCGGTTGTTATTGCATCATAACCAAGTGTAAATGGTATATAAGGACGAAAAGTAATATCATCAATTGCTAAGTCATTACCACAACCACCAGGTCCGTTATTTCTTAAAACAATAAATACTTTATCCTGATTTTGAGGAACATTAAATATCAATATGGTTGGAAGCCATGTTAAAGATGCGGATTCTCCTATGTTTCCTGTATTGGTTTGAGCAAGTAATTTAGCTCCGTTTGTACCGATACCACCAACAGAAATTGAAGAATTGGCTTCATCATCACCCGGATTTTTGTCCCATATCTCATAACGTATATTTATATCTATACCATTACCACCGCATGCGGTTGTTTTAAGTATATTTGCAAAATATGATTTGAATTCAAATTGAGAGCCATTACATAACCCACTAATTTCACGTTTGTAAAAAAGTCCCTTTACCCAGGCTGCATTTACTGTTAACATCATCCCGTTTAAATCTCCAACTGTGTGGTCAAGATTACTTCCACCTTGTCCGTGCCATGAACCACTTTCTCCATGAACATAATATGGATTCGCAGAAAGTGCATAACCACCATCTCCCATTACTTTACTCCATTCTGAACATGGTTTCAATACCTTATAAGGTGGAGTAGGCTGTGAAATATACCCCCCCGGTGGGTCAGTGCATGTTGCTGGCCAAAACCAATAAGAATTGCCTATTGTACCTCTTCCGGTAATTTCTCCCCGGTAAGTATTAGCATTTTGTCCTGTAGGTACAGTCCCAAAATCCTCAGTAAAAATCGGTGGTCCATAGGTCTGTGCCTGAACCTTTTGGTAGATCGACACACTGAAAAGAATAATGAGCATCACTATTAGGTTGATGGTCATTTTTTCCAGTTTAACATTTGATAAAAATGTAAACTTCTTCATAAATTTAATAATTTAAGTTTATAATAGTTAATAATTTTAAAATTGCATTTTTGATAAGTAAAATCATTCCAATTCTAAGGTTAAAAACATGTATTATAACAAAAACCTTACCAATGTTTATTAGTCTTTGATAATCAAACTATTAAACTACGCTTTATTTGATTAATTTTCTGATTTTAGGAAAGCAATTTTAAAAAATGGAAAGTTTAGACCTTTATGGAAGGATGACATTTACAAATTATATCTATTTGTCATGCCTTAATCCTGATCAATTTAGCTATCCGAAAATTAACAATAGAACAACCTAACAATGCGAGCTTATAAGCACCTTTGAAATAAAATATTGTTACGAATAATTATTTCCTATTTACCTCTTACTTACGACCTACCTGGCTCCTACCTGTATCCTATTCGAACTCACCTATACATCAATCCACTAACCATTCCTGCATATCCCTAAAGGATTTAAACCAGGATTACACCAACAATCCCAACCGTTTATATAGAATAGATATTTTGGTTATTTAACAAGTGAACCAATGAACCAGTAAACTAATTAACCAATATTTCCTTTCCAAATGCCAACAATTCCTATCCTGATTATGGACAAAACATCTTTCAACAACCTATCATAACAAACTGATTAAAATATACTTACATAAAATGGTTCATAATTTGTAATATCATTATTATAATTTACTAATTATTAACTTTAAAAACACCTACTATGCAAACTCTAAAGAAAATTTCAGGTAAATCAATTATTGTTCTTATTCTGTTGTTCACTTTTAACTTTTCTCTTTTAAGTTTTAACTTATTTGCTAATCCAAAGGCTTCATCAAAACAGTTGCTCAGATTACAGGTTTATAATATAAATACTCCTGAATATTTTGATGAAACTGTAATATATTTTGACAGTAATGCTACTCCTTCATTTAACCCTTACCATGATGCTTTTAAATTGATGAATACAGCGAAAGCTTTACCTAACCTATATGTATTGGCAGATATTGATACTTTTGCAATAAAAGCACTTCCTTCTCTTAAAAACTCAGGATTAGAAACAATAGCAAAATCAGTATTTTCGTACAAATTTTTGCCTTATCCTTTAATCCC
>CAZMDE010000031.1:4104-15450 GCA_964564355.1 uncultured Bacteroidales bacterium
TCCGCGATCCTACCCTCGGGAAAAAAAATTATGGCACTTCCTTCTCTTAAAAAACAACAGGTTATTGTTCCTATTGGATTAAAGGTAAATTTTGCTGGAGTTTACAAAATACTTGCTACTGAAATCCTTAACTTCCCTGACAAAATAGATATATTCCTTATTGATAGTATAACACATACCAGGCTGGATTTGAGAAAAACTCCTATGGATACATTTTCATATAAACATGGCTTACCTGATGGAAGATTCTTCATTGAATTCTCACCAAAAGCGGAAATAACCACTAATATTTCTCAAACTCTGTCAAAAAGCCCTGATCAGTTTAATATCTATGTAAATGATAATACTCTAAACATAAACTATAATAAAACAGTAAATGAAAATAGTTCTAGTTTTGTAAGTGTTTATAATGTAATGGGGCAAAGTGTAATTTATAATTCAAAACTTGATGATACAAGCAATAGTTTCTATTTAACAAGAGGAACATACTTTGTTAAAATTATTACTTCCGGCTTATCTAAGCCATGCACTAAAAAAATAATTATTAAATAATCTAATCCCGGTTTAGGAATAAAATAATTAAAAGCCAGACCTAGTAGGTTTCTGAAACCTATTAGGTCTTTTATTTTCGTAGTACTTCCATTACTTCCTCCTTCTGCTTCAAATATTAATAATATCAAACAAAACGAAACCCCTGATATAGTATATTTCGTATAATATGGGTAGGTATAAATACTTATTCATTAATGAAGATAAAATGGGATAAAGGATAAAGAAAATTAAATAAACATACAATGGAAACAATTAAACATATTAACAGGATATTATTTAATATTTTAATTTCCCAGTTAATATTGTTTAATTCCATCAAAGCGCAGACAATAACATTGACCTCTCAGGAAACAATGTGGCTTGATGCCAATAAGTGCAATGACCAAGGACCAAGAGGTGCCTGGCTTTCATTTATAATAACCAATAATACAACTTCTGTCATAACCAATGTAGTTGCTACATGGAGTGGATTTACCGGAACTAACGCTTCATATTTTGTAGCTCCGCATGACCCTGTCCGTACATTCACATCTATACCCTTGGATGGAACAGTTCCTGTTTTCTTTTATATTGATTATTCTGATGTTTGTAATCACCCTCATAGTGGCGGCACGGTCTACGATGGCTATACTGCAAATTATACCTTAACTGTTAACTCATCTGCCGGGACTGTTACACATAATGGCACTATTGTCACAAACGAACTGTTATCTGCTTCGGCAGCCGGTATTGCTCAAAATTCTTACTTAAACCCAGAACAGCTTTATGTAGGACAGATTTTTACACAGACAGTTTTATACAGCTTTGGAAATAATATTGATCTTTCCTTTCAACCCAATGCAGAAAAATCATTTCCAGACAATTGTTTACGTCTTATTAAAGATTCTGTATCTGCTACTTCTGGAAGTGTCGTTGGACTTCTTGGCACAACAAATACTCTGTATTTCCCCTCAGCTTCAACAAATTCAACAAATAATACAGTCACTATTACTTATACATGGAAGGTTATTGGTTATAATGCAGATGTGATCTTACACCCCTGGGCTGCTGCAAAAAGCGGTCAGAAACGAAAATACTCAGGTTTTGCTTCAAATATCAGCATAGCATGTATTTATCCTGTTATCAGTTATGCCGGAAGTCCTTATTGCCGCGCAGGAATTGCTATAGTAACACTAAACGGACAGTCGGGCGGAACATATTCATCAACCTCAGGATTAGTCATTGGCTCTAACACCGGTACAGTTGACCTTGCAAACAGCACACCAGGTACCTATACCGTTACTTACTCTGCTAACAACGGAATTTGTAATGTTTCAACAACAACTGGTATTACAATTAGTCCGGGACCTTCCCTATTTACTTCTGTCTCGAATGTAAACTGCTTTGATCAACCCACAGGCTCTGCTATTGTAACAGCTATTGGAGATACACCACCCTATACCTATGCCTGGAATACAAGCCCTGTAATAACTAATGCAACAGCAACTGGTCTTATAGCCGGAACATATACCGTTACTGTTACAGGTAACACAGGATGTATTAAAACAGCTGGTGCAACTATCACCCAACCTGCATCAGCAGTGTCTGCATCTATCACAGAACATTGTGATGTTAATAATTTTAACTGTACTAATGGCTCAGCAACAGTTTCAGCATCAGGCGGTAATTCTCCCTATACTTATTTATGGAATAGCTCACCTGTTCAGACATCGGCAACTGCATCAAATTTGCATGCAGGGTTTTATGCTGCTACAGTAACCGATAACAACAATTGTAAAACAACTGCAACCATAACAATAACAGATAGCGCCCTCCCTGTTACAAACATATGGACAGCAAGCGGGGAAACAACAGACTGGGATAATTCTGCTAACTGGTCTGAAAATATAATTCCTACACCTATAATAAATGTAATTATTCCTGACAATCCGGCAGGAGGGCTTATTTTTCCAATTGTCAACATTTCAAATGCTTCTTGCTATAGTCTGACTATTGAATCAGGAGCATCAATAACTGTTCCTGATGGAAATACTATTTCAGTAAGTAAAGATTTTACAAATAATGGCAATACAAATCTCGGACAAGGAACTTTCATATTCAATGGTTGCTCTGCTCAAACAATAACTGGAAACAATAAATTTAAAAACCTTACTATTATAAACCCGGATGGAGTAACTTTAACAGGAAAAACTTCTATAGAAGGAATATTGACACTGACTAACGGAACACTTAATCCTACCGGAGGGTTGACTTTATTATCAAATGAAAGTAACACTGCTATAATATCAGGCTCAGGTACTGGCACAATCACAGGTAATATTGATATACAGAGATATCTTGGTAATGCAAGCTATGCAAGCTATTGGTATATTTCATCACCTGTAAGCTGCACATTCCAGCAGATTGTAAACAACCTTCCTGTAACAGGCTGGGGTGCTATTTACAGGTACAATCAATGGTCAAATGTTTGGAAATATGATGAAACTGACATTTCTCAGGTACCTCATCCTGACGGAGTATGGATGAACGGTTGGATAGCTCCGTTAAATGCAAATGAAACAATGCAAACTATGAGAGGATATGCAGTATATGTTAATAATGATAAAAATCTTGTAATAAACGGTCCTGTAAACAATGGAACATATACTATGCCTGTTACTTATACATCTTCAGTTGCAAAAGGAGGAAGTACCGGTCATGACGGATGGAACTTTATCGGAAATCCATACCCCTCCCCTATTGACTGGGATGCACCTGTCGGATGGATTAAGGAAAATGTTGCAAATGCAATATACTTCTATGAGTCTGTTGGACCTTACGGAGGATCTTATAAAACCTATGTAAACGGAATAGGAGTTCCATCAGAAGTTAATGGTATTATTGCTCCCATGCAGGGATTCTTTATTAAAACTTTTGCTACCGGAAACATTAGTGTAACAAATGCTGCAAGAGTCAACCTTACAAATACACATTTCTTCAAAAAAGAAACTAATAAGCAAATAATACGGCTTAAAGTATATAACAAATTTACTTCAAATATCACTGATGAAACTGCTATTTACTTTAATAATAATGCTAGCGATAATTTTGATGATAGAATGGATGCTTACAAGATATTTAATTCGGATAAATCCCAACCTAACCTATTTACGATTAAAGCAAATAAGTACATGCTGGCAATCAATTCACAACATTTAATTGATAATGAAACAATTATTATTCCTTTGTCATTGAAAGTTAATCAGACTGGGGAATTTACAATAAATGCAACAGAGATTAATAACCTGCCACAGGGAACTATAGTATACCTTATTGACATAGCATCAAATAAAGCCCAAAACCTTAATGATAACCCTAAATACAGCTTTTTTGTTAATACAAATATCATAGAAGGCAGATTCTTTCTGAAGATTAACACTAAACCTGACAAATTCGATGTATCTGGTAAATATGATGTAATAGACAACAATTTATTTTATACATATTCTATTAATAAAACACTTAACATAGTATATAACAGCACATTGAACTTGCAAGCCAAACTTGATATTTTTAATTTAGCTGGACAAACTGTAATCAGTAAGCCATATGTCATTAATGGTATTCACAAATTAAATCTTGATAATGGTTGCTACATTTTAAGGTTGATAATCAACAACCATGTTTATTCTAAAAAAATAACTTTAGAATAGACTAATTGTAATTAATAAATATATTTATTAAATTTTGTTAAAGAATCAGTTAAGCCGCCCTATACATCTTTCTTAAATTAATCTATTTATCTCATTTGTCTGATATAAACATCTCTTTAGATTTTTTATATATAGCTTAAAAAAATTCATTTGATTACTATGTCAATAAACATTGATTATTAACATCATCCAGAAATAATATAATTATAAATTGAAACCTTACAAATATACCTACGTATAAACACCTATTAACAACATAAGTATAAACCCTTAAGATCAACACTATGAACAACTTTGTATTAATTAAGCAGTTACCTTTAAAATTTAACATTTTAAAGAAAAAGAGTCAATCAATTATTTACTTCAAGCTTTTAACTATTGTAATTACCATATTATCCTGTGCAGTAAGTTCCTGGGGGCAAACAATCAGGACTGTTGGGACAGGTGGTAACTACTCCAGTTTACGATTAGCTTGCCAGGCAATTACTTCCGGCACTCTTACAGGTAATATTGAACTGCAAATTAAAAGCAGCATCATTGAAACCAATAGCATAATTATCCCCGCAAGTGGAACTGGAAGCGCATCTTATTCATCTGTCAAAATTTATCCTATTGGAAGCGGATATACTATTAGCGGAACAATAGCAGGACCTCTCATTAGCTTAAACAGTGCTGACAATATTACTTTTGATGGAAGGGTAAATCAAACTGGTTCTACTGAAGACCTCACAATATCGAACTTAAGCACGGGCAATGAAACTACTAATTGCACTTTCCGTTTTATCAACTCTGCTGAAAATAATTCCGTGAAATATTGTACAGTCAAAGGAGCATCTCTATCTGTTACCGGAGGTATTATACTTTTCAGCACATCTACCAGTGGAAATGGAAATGACAATAATACAATTGACAATTGTAACATTACTAATGCTGGTGGAAACAGACCTCTTAATGCTATTTTATCTTCTGCAAATTCTACTGCACTTAATAGCACATGCACTATTTCAAATAATAACATTTATGATTTTTTTAATGCCTCTACCAATTCATTTGGAATAAACATATCTCAATTTTCTTCAGGATGGAGCATAACTGGAAATAGTTTTTACGAAACTGCTACATTCACTCCTTCTCAATCAAGAATTTACACATGTTTATATATTGGTTATTCTTCTGGTAATAATTTTACTGTAACAGGAAACTATATTGGTGGTAAAGCTACACAATGTGAAGGTACGGCATGGACAGTAAATACATCTACTTATGGTTTTGAGTTTCATGGTATTGAAATTATGCTTGGAACCACTCCTGCAAGTAATTTTCAAAATAATACTATTACAAATATTTCATTTACGAGCAGAGACACACAATTTTACGGAATATTTATTTCCAGCGGAGATTTAAATATTGGAACCACTTCCGGTAATACAATTGGTAGCTCAACTGGTACTGGTTCAATTACTCTTACATCTTCTCTTAACACATCAACATCCTATGGTATTTACAATAATAATAGCGCTGGAACTTCAACTCTGCAGAACAATATCATAGGTAGTATCACAACCATAGGTACTGCTGACTATTCCCATAGCTTTACAGCAATAAAAAATGTTTCAGCACAAACAACTATCATCAGTAATAATATAATTGGAAGCACTGCCACAGCTAACAGTATTCAGGCTAGCTATTCAACCACAAGCACTAATGCTCAGAATGTTTATGGAATAAACAGTACAGGCAGCGGAACAACTACTATATCAGGCAATACTATTTCAAATATGCACAATGCATCTCTTTACACAACTTCAGGACAAATATCAGGTATCTTCACTTCAGCAGGTGTAAATACTATATCAAATAATATCGTTAGAAATTTATCTTCAACAAATCCTAATACTAATGCTACAACAACTGCTTCTGTAGTTGGTATTTTACAAACAAGTACTGCTGATAATCAAACAATATCCGGAAACAGTATTTATTCTTTATCTAATACAAATACAGGAAATGTTGTCGTAAGTGTTATTGGTATTTATTATAGCGGACCAACAACAGGAACAAACTCAATTTCAAAAACTTTTATTAATAACTTAACTCTTTCTTCTGGTTCTGCAACTGCTAAAATTTTTGGTATCAGGATAGGCTCAGGTGCTACTACATACTCGAACAATGTTATAAACATAGGTACAGGTATAACCTCAAGCTATTTGATATATGGCTTATATGAAACCGGAGCTGCATCTAATAATAATTATGTATATTTTAATACTGTTTATTTAAATGGAAGCCCTGCTTCAGGTTCGGCAAACACTTATGCTTTCTGGAGTAATGCTAACACTAATACACGTAATTTCAGAAATAATATTTTTTATAATGCAAGGTCAAATAATGGAGCTTCTGGAAAACATTTTGCTGCTTACTTTAATTATGCAAATAATGCCTCTCTGACTTTAAGTAATAATGACTATTTTGTTGATGGGACAGGTGGAGTGCTTGGATATTCCAACGGTGCTGACAAAACTGCATTGCCTATAGTTGCCACAAAAGATGCAAATAGTTCAATCGTCAATCCAAATTTTATCAAAGTTATATCTCCTCCAAGTTATTATTTAAATTCAGCTATTGAAACAGGTGGTGTAACAGGTACAGGTATTCTAACGGACTACGAAGGAACTACAAGAAGATCAGGTGCATCACCAAACACTCCATCAATGGGTGCATTTGAATCTCCTTTGGCTACAATTCCTGTAGCTCCAATTGCAGTTAATAATTCTAGATGCGGAACCGGAAGTGTTTCAATCTCTGCTACTCCGGGTTCTGCACAAACAATAGACTGGTATAATGTTTCGTCAGGAGGTACTGTTTTGGCAAATGGAAGCGGTACAACTACTTTTAATACACCAGGAATATCATCTACAACTTCTTATTATGCTGAAGCAAGAAATATAACTACAGGTGCTACCTCTTCAACGAGAACTGAGGTTACTGCTACTATTAATAATGCACCCTCAGAACCCGGCGAAATAACAGGAGTAACATCCGTATGTTCAGGACAGGAAGGAGTAACTTACAGCATCAATCCTGTGGATGGAGCAACAGGATATACGTGGAGTGTACCTTCTGATGCATCCATTACAGATGGAACTGGAACAACTGATATAACTGTAACTTTCGGTTCCACATCAGGTGATATTAGTGTATCTGCTGATAATAGCTGCTCTTCTATAGCTGTATCAACTTTAATTACTGTCAATGCTTTACCAACACCAACATTTACATCAGAACCAGGTGCAAGTGCCTGTGCTGATATTGATGTTACTTATGCAACAGAAACTGACAATACTGACTATGTATGGTCTATTACGGGAACATTGAATACAGACTATACTATTACTTCAGGAGGAACTGTAACTGATTATTCTGTAACAATTAAATGGTTAACCGCTGGTAACAAAATAGTAACTGTTAATTATTCTGACGCAAATGGTTGTCCTTCTGCAACTCCTGCTTCATCTATTGAAACCATAGTAAATGTTGCACCATTACCACCATTTACAGAAGAACCCGGTGCGAGTACCTGTATTGATACTGATGTAACTTATACAACAGAAAGCGACAATACCAACTATTTATGGTCTGTTCCTGGAACATTGGATATAGATTATACTATTACATCAGGTGGCACAGCAAGTGATAATACTTTAATAGTAAAATGGCTGACTACTGGCAGTAAAACAGTAACTGTTAACTATACTGACGCAAATGGATGTTCAGCTGCTACACCTTCTTCATCCACTGCTACAACAGTAAATTCTGCGCCTTCTCAACCCGGAACAATTACCGGACTAACAACAGTAAGTTCAGGTCAGACTGGAGTAACCTACAGTATAAGTTCAGTTTCAGGTGCTACAGGATATACATGGAGTGTACCTTCAGGTGCATCTATAACAGCCGGATCAGGAACTACAGCTATAACTGTAACTTTCGGTTCTGTATCTGGTAACGTGAGTGTAACAGCTGATAATAGCTGTGGTTCTTCAACTGCAAGAAATTTAGCTATAACTGTTAATGGATGCAGTAGTCCTGCACAACCAGGAACAATAACAGGTTTAACTACTGTAAGTTCCGGTCAGACTGGAGTAACCTACAGTATAAGTTCAGTGTCTGGAGCAACAGGATATACATGGAGTGTACCTTCAGGTGCTTCAATAACTGCTGGAACTGGTACTACTAATATAACTGTAACTTTCGGTTCCTAATCAGGTAATGTAGGAGTAACAGCAGATAATAGCTGTGGCTCTTCTACTGCCAGAACCTCAGCAATTACTGTTGGCGTTCCACCTTCTGGATTTGTATGGACTGCCGGAGCTAATTCAACTGACTGGAACGACCCGTTAAACTGGTCTGGTCTTGAAGTTCCTACTAATGCTGATGATGTGACTATTCCAACACATCCTGCAAATGGAGACATTTTCCCTGCAATATCAAATGATGCTCAATGTAATGATATTACTATAAATTCTGGTGCTTCATTAACTATTTCAACTGGAAATACTTTATCAATCAGCGGAAATTTTACAAATAACGGTAATATAAATCTCGGTCTTGGTACTTACAATTTTATTGGAAGCTCTTCACAAACTGTATCAGGTACAAATAAATTTGAAAATCTAACTATTAATAATAGCAATGGAATTACTCTTAACAGCAATACATCTGTCACAGGAATAGTAACTACTACAACCGGAGCTTTGAATTCTAACGGAAAATTAACTCTTTTATCTACTGCAAGCAAAACTGCTATCATTTCCGGTACTGGAAGCGGCAATATTTCAGGCAATGTTAATGTTCAAAGATATTTGGGAACTATTACCGGGTATTATTATCTTTCTTCTCCTGTTATTGGTACTTTTCAGCAGGTTGCTAACAATATGGCAGTTATTGGCTGGGGTTCAGAATATAAATCCGGCGGTTGGAGTAATCTCTGGAAATATGACGAATCTGATATTTCTCAAATTACTCATCCGGATGGTGTTAGAATGAATGGTTGGATCACTCCTTCCGGTTCTTCTGTTCAATTAACTCCTATGGAAGGGTTTGCTGTTTATGTTGACCCTAATAAAACTTTTACTTATACCGGCTCTGTTAATAATGGTTCAATAAATATTCCTTTGACGAATACTATATCAACAGGTGTTGGTGGAAGCATGAATGATGACGGCTGGAATCTTGTCGGAAATCCATACCCATGTCCTATTAATTGGGATGCGCCTACTGGATGGACTAAAACAAATGTTGCTGATGCTTTGTACTTCTATTGTGCTTCTGGTCAATATAAAACTTATATCAACGGCATAGGGACTCCATCTGGTGTTAACGGTCGAATTGCATCTGGACAGGGATTTTTTGTTAAAGCTATTGACAACGGAAGTCTAAATGTAACTAATGATGCCAGAATTGACATTACTACTCCTACATTTTATAAAAAAGATAACGATAAGCAAATGATAAGAATTAAGGGTTATTATGCAAACTCTCCTGATTTATCCGACGAAACTGTTGTATATTTTGATGCTAATGCTCAGAAGTCTGTTAACCCTTATTTAGATGCTTATAAATTGATGAACTTTGGCGAATCGCAAACTAATCTCTATACAACTAAAACTAATAAAGATAAGCTCGCTATCAATTCCCAGCCTCTTATCAGTGATGAAGAAGTCATCATTCCTTTGGCTTTAAATGTTAAACAAACAGGAAGCTTTATTATTAATGCAACCGAAATTACTAACTTAGCTCCTGAGACTCAGGTATTTCTTGTTGACCTTGTATTAAACAAAATTCAGAACCTTAATGAAAACCCTGAATACAAATTTAATGTTAATGCAAATATAACTGAAGGCAGATTCTATCTTAGGGTTGCTCCTAAATCAAGCAAGGCAGATACTAAAACTCAATCAGATAATAATCTGTTTTATACATATACTACAAATAAAGTCCTTAATGTGTCATATAACAATACATTGAATAAACAGGCTACTCTTGATATATACAATCTGTTAGGACAGAATGTTATAAATACTCAGCTAATCAGCAATGGTAACCATCAGTATAATTTAAACAGAGGTTGTTATATAATCAGGCTGGTTTCAGACAATAAGGTCAATACTAAAAAAATAACCATAGAATAAACCAATAAAACTGTTCATTTTAAAAAATCCCGTAAGGCTTTATTCTTACGGGGTTTTTTATTTAACAGAATTTAATCTTCTTCAAATGTTTCACATCTACTGAACACAAATTAAATGTTTCACATTTTGCAAATGTGAAACATTATGGACAGACACTAATTAAGATAGTTATGATTAGTTAAGATAATAAATTCGATTTACGGATGGACACACAAAAAACTGAGACATGGAGAGCACAAAGAAACACAGGGTCTATCAAAGTTTTTAAATTAATCAAAACATCCCTATAAGTAATATTACATATTATTTGTAACCTAATAAGTATAACTACGTATAAACTGATTATCAATATATTTTAATAAAATTTAACTTAACTCTTATGAAAAACTTAATCGTATTATTTAGAAGTTTTATAATAATTGGTGTTATAATTTTAACGCTGAATGGTTACAGTCAGACAGTTGTGGTGTCGGATGACGCTGCATATACAAGCGGGCATGCATCATCCATGCTTGATGTAAAGTCAACAACTAAAGGCTTATTACTGCCCAGAATGACAAAAACGCAGCGCGATTTGATTTCTTCGCCTGCAAGCGGACTGCTGATTTATCAAACTGATAATACAGCAGGATTCTATTATTATAATGGCACAAGCTGGTTGCAGATAGGTTCTGGTAGTGGAACTCCAGGTGCAACTGGTGCAACTGGAGCCACTGGTACTCAAGGAATACAGGGAATAACAGGCTCTACAGGTGCAACAGGTTTTCTTTCTTCGGGAAGTGTTGCCGGTAATACTCCTTACTGGAATGGAAGTTCATGGATAGTAAATTCTTCAAATATATTTAATAATGGTGGCAACGTGGGTATCGGAACAACTACGCCAAACAATAAATTGCAAATCGGTTCAACTACTT
>CAZMDE010000032.1:0-2402 GCA_964564355.1 uncultured Bacteroidales bacterium
CTTTTTTATATCAACATTCTGAGTTCTTAGGTATTTTGCTATTGCAAGGGTTACTGAGAATTTTGCAAATTCTGAAGGTTGTAGTTTGACGCCACCTATATCGAACCAGGCTTTTGCTCCTGATATATCTCTAGCTGTAAATATTACAGCAAGACAAAATATCATGGTAATTCCATAAATAGGATATGCAAATGTTGTAAAGAATTTTGAATCTATTAATAGAATTGCCAATCCAATGATTATTGCAGTTGCAATCCATATTGCCTGTTTGCCATAATTTTGACTGATATCTAATATGCTCGGATATTCTTCGCTGTATTTAGCAGCAAAAATATTGATAAGACCAAAAAAAACAAGCGTTAGATAGATTATCACTATTACCCAGTCAATATTTGAAAATATATTTTTCTGCTCTCTCATTTTAGTTCACTGGTTAACTGGTTCATTTGTTCATATAACTAACAATTATCAATTATTTTTTCACCATTAAATCTGCATTTATCATTGATTCCTCAAGCAGTTTCCTTTTGACTTTTCTGTGCAGGTATTTTTCTATCATTAAGCTTGCAATAGGTGCTGCATAAGTCGCTCCAAAACCTGCATTTTCAATTATTACGCTTATAGCTATTTTAGGATTATCTTTTGGCGCAAATGCTATAAACAGAGAGTGGTCTTTACCATGCGGATTTTGTGCTGTTCCTGTTTTACCGCATATAGGCAAGCTGTCAAGTTTTGAAAATCTGGCTGTTCCTGCTTCTACTACACTATACATACCTTCTATTACTATGTCGAAAAATTTTGGGTCAATTGCAGTATAAATTTTTGTTGAAAACGACTTTTTAGAGTTTTTTGTTTCTTGTTTTCCGTTTTTTGTTTTTGACGGAGTATCGGAAACTGAGATTTGAGAATTTGTAACTATATGGGGTGTATAATAAAACCCTTTGTTAGCTATTATTGCAGAAAGATTTGCAAGTTGTATAGGTGTAATGCCCAATTCTCCCTGCCCGATTGCAAGAGAAATAACAGATAGTGAATTCCATCTGTTTTTACCGTGGTGCTTATCATAATAATTTGCAGTAGGAACATTACCGGAAAGTTCATTTGGCAAATCATCATCAAATTTATTTCCAAATCCGAAACTTTTAACATAATTATACCATATATTATAGCTTTCTCTTACAGAGCTATATTTCCTGTTTTCTATTATGCTTCTGAATGTTTTACAATAATAAGCATTACATGATATTTGAATTGATTGCAAAAGGTTGATAGGAGAAGGATGCGGATGGCATGCAACATTTAATCCTCCAAAATGAAAACCTCGTTCACATGAATATGTAGTTCCCGGAAATAAAACACCTTCCTGTTGTCCAATTAAAGCATCTACAAGCTTAAAAGTTGATCCTGGCGGATATTTTGCCATTAGAGCTCGGTTAAACAAAGGTTTTGTTTCATCCGCTTCAAGTAAATTGTAATTTTTAGCTCTTTCTCTTCCTACAAGCAAATTTGGGTCGTATGCAGGACTTGAAAATATTGCTAATATTTCCCCATTTGTCGGGTCAATTGCCACAAAACTACCTGATTTGTTTATCATTAGCTTTTCACCATATTCCTGCAAATCTGCATCAATAGCAGTGTAAAGGTCTTTACCTGCTATTGAAAGTGTGTCGTATTTTCCGTTCTGATAGCTACCCTTGTCTCTGTTAAACACATCGTACATTTTTATTTTTAACCCCCTTCTACCTCTTAACTCTTCTTCATATGAATTCTCTAAACCACTTATACCAATAAAATCCCCTGATTTATAATATTTGTTTTTTAAAATCATATCAGGACTTACTTCCCCAATATAACCCAGAGTATGAGCCGCCATAGGTTTGGGGTATTTCCTTAAAGTACGTATCTGCACATAAAAACCCGGCAACTCGAATAATTTTTCCTGTAGATAGCCATAAGTCTTATTTGATAACTGCTTTTCAAAACAAGAAGGCTTATATTTTGAATATTTTTTAGCCTCTTTCATTTTAATAATGAAAGTTTTTTTATCAATTCCAATTAAACTGCAGAATTCTGTAGTGTCGATTTTCTTTACTAATCTGGGGATTACCATTAAATCGTAAGTCGCTTCATTATATACAAGAAGTTTACCATTCCTGTCATAGATTAATCCACGTGAGGGATATTCTGTTACATATCTGAGAACATTATTATTTGCTGATAATGTGTAGCTATTATCAATTATCTGAATATGAAACAAGCGTAAAGCAAAAATTATTCCCACTACAATAAAAATCCCGTTTATGATGAACTTTCTTTCAGAATATGGATTTTTTCTCATAGTGAAATTAACAAAATCTGGAGCACAAAAGTAATTGAAAATGAAATTCTAAATCAGAAATTCT
>CAZMDE010000032.1:2502-10315 GCA_964564355.1 uncultured Bacteroidales bacterium
AACAAAATCTGGAGCACAAAAGTAATTGAAAATGAAATTCTAAATCAGAAATTCTTAATTATAAATTTAAAAAAGAATATCCTTTTTCGGACAAGTGCTCAAGTGTTCGCGGCAGAGCATAAAAGAGGTTTTTCTGAGCTTTGACACTATCGTGAAAAACAATTATTGAATTTGCTTTTGCATTTTTTATTACATTCTTCAGGCATTTTTCAGGTGTAGTGCTTTCATTAAAATCATAGCTCAGCAAATCAAATAAATAGATTTTAAAATATTCTTTAAGATATCTCAATTGAGGGAAAGTCAGTTTACCATAAGGAGGACGAAACAATAATGTTTCATGATACTGATTGAACTTAAATACGTCTTCATAATAGATAATGTTTTTTGTTTTCCATCCATTTATATGATTACAGGTATGATTGCCAATAGAATGTTGTTTGTTAAGCTTTAAAATTTCAAATTCCTTATTATATTCTTCAATATTATTACCTACACAAAAGAATGTTGCCTTTGCATCATACTTATTCAGGATGTCTATTATGAACTCTGTTATTTCAGGTGCAGGTCCATCATCAAAAGTTAGATAAATATTTTTAGTTTGGAGTTGGGGGGAAGCTGGTATATCTGAAAATAAATTTCTATAAAAGAAAGGAGGCTTTAACATTAATAAAACTTACAAATGAACAAATGAACCAATGAGCCAATGAACTATTTCAGTATGACAATTGCCAATCTTCTCCCGCGTATTTATGTGCAATTATTTTTCTATAAAACACATCATTTGTATGGTGTTTTTTACCATAATCAATTATTTCATTGAAAGGATTCCCATAATATTTTTCTTTGTATTCAATAATAACTTCTGATATTCCTAAACTGAAATCAATGTTGACAATTTTATCAAACTTAAATTCTCCGCATTCAATTTTACATTTTAACCGGTCTGTTCGACCAGTGTTCTGATTATAATAGTCCAGTTCGTTAAATTGCCTTTTTTGAATTACAGGATTAATTAATAACGATTTTACATAATTGTTTAAAACAACTTTGTAAAGGTATTGATGACGCTTTTTATATTTTGCCTCCGATTGAACATAGATTTCAATCGTTGTATCTATAATTTGTTGTTTTAATAAACCGGCTTTTTCAAGATTGTCATTTTTAATTTTCCATTCTTCGTTTTTCCACTTTTCAGGAGACTCCTTTGTTTCATAACGTATTTGTATATTATAATCTGCTGTTATTTTTTTTGGATATATTGTTTTAATTATTAGTTCTTCAGCTTTAGATGGGTTTAATTTTTTTTCGCATGAAGATAAAGTTAAAATCACAAATAAAATTATTGTTATATTAAAAAATAATTTTCTGCTCATTTGTGAATTTATAAATTTCTGATAAATTAAAGTTTCAAAATTAAAGAAAAATCAATAACATGTTTTATGTAATATTTTAAATGTTTTCAACAATCATAAATGTTTTAAATTTACTATATTAATGCTTATATCTCGGTTCCCTATTTGTAAAAATTCTTTTTGTATGCCTGAAATTCAGATTCCTGTAAAATTAATCTCTTGTAAACAGCTAACAGGAAGCCTGTTCCATAGCCTGAAAGCTGAATGAATGAGGCTGCAACTGATAGAAAAGCCACTTCAATATTTTTATTTTGAATGACAGAGTCAAAAAATATTATTATAATTAAAAATAGCAAGGGAAAGATGAATAATATATTTAAAAAGCTTAAACATATTAATAGAAATGTAAATATTACAAAACATGCAGGTAATAAATGCACAACCTTAAGTGACTGAGGGTGTCTTTTGTAAAGGTTGATCCTTGCAATTCCTGAGTTAAAAACCTGCTTAAAGAATTTACGGAAACTTGTTCTGCGCTTGTGATAAACAAAGGCATTTTCAATTAAGCGTGTTTTAAATCCATTTTCTATTACTCTGAGGCTAAAATCAATATCCTCACCGAATCGCATCTCAGAATAGCCTTTTGTTATGAGAAATACTGCTTTTGAGAAACCCATATTGAAGCTGCGTGGATAAAACTTGTCCATTTTCTTTTTCCCTCCCCGAATGCCTCCGGTTGTTATGAAAGATGTCATTGAATAATTAATTGCTTTTTGCATCGGTGAGAATGTGGACTGGGCTTTATCTGGTCCTCCATAGCAATCAATAAAGTTCTGGCTCAGTTCTTCTCTGACTGTTTTTATATAATGTTCGGGAATAACGCAATCAGAGTCAAAGAAAATAAAATAATCACCTGTAGCTTTTTTTAAGCCGAAATTACGTGTTAATCCAGGTCCTGTATTAGGCTTGAAAAAGTATTTAATGTTCAGCCTGTCTTTGTAGCTTTCGATTATGCTGTCGCTTTTATCAGTTGAACCGTCTTCAGCAATAATTAATTCAAAGTCTTTATCACTTTGGGCAGCCAGGCTTTCAAGCAATTCTTTGACCTCCTGAGGCCTGTTAAAAACAGGTATTATTATAGAAAATTTAATTGTCAATTATTTATTCAGTTGTTAGTTGATTGTAAATTGTTGCTTATTCAACACCAAGCTTTTTTTCAATTACATAATAGTTTCTATCATGAGAAGAGCGTGAAACAAGCTCAGCTAGAAATCCGGTAAGGAAAAGCTGAGTTCCGATAATCATACATAACAAACCGAGATAGAATATTGGTCTCTGTGTTATTTTATAAACAGAATAAAAGATTTTATCAAATGCAAGATATGCGGCAATGCTGAACCCAATAATAAAAATCAGAGTTCCTAACATTCCAAACAGATGCATAGGGCGTCTGCCGAATTTTGAAACAAACATAATGCTGAGAAGGTCAAGGTAGCCATACAAAAATCTTTCCAATCCGAATTTTGTATAACCATATTTGCGTTTTCTGTGCACAACAACCTTTTCACCGATTTTGTTAAACCCGGCCCATTTGGCAATTACAGGAATGTATCTGTGCATTTCCCCATAAACTTCAATGCTTTTAATAACTTCCTTTCTGTAAGCCTTTAAACCGCAATTAAAGTCATGCAACTTAATATGAGTAATCCAACGTGCAGTAAGATTGTAAAATTTAGAAGGAATGGTTTTTGAAATAGGGTCGTGCCTTACCTTTTTCCATCCGGATACTATATCATAGCCATCCTCTTTGATCATTTTGTAAAGTCCGGGAATCTCATCGGGACTATCCTGAAGGTCAGCATCCATTGTAATTACAACATCTCCCTGAGCTATCTCAAATCCGCTGTTCAACCCTGCTGACTTTCCGTAGTTACGGCGGAATTTTAATCCTTTAATATTTGTATTTAGCTTTGATAATTCTTCAATTACATTCCATGATTTATCTTTACTTCCATCATCTATAAGTATAATCTCATAAGTGAAATTGTTTTGCATCATAACATTTGAAATCCAATCCGTCAGTTCTTTTAATGATTCATCCTCATTTAGCAGAGGGATTACTATGCTTATATCCATGATTTTTATCTTAGAAATTTATTGTTTATCAAACATTATCAATAGGAATAGATTTATCTTCTTTTTTTACAAATATTGAAATAATTAGTGACATTATGACACCCCAAACTATTGAATTAAATAAAGCACCTAATGACAGGAAAAAAGGTGTCATAAACTTTTTCTGCATTTGCACAACCTCTTCAATTTTTTCTTCGTCTAAGTTGGGCATTTTATCGGCAACTGCCTGCTGTGCAATAGCTATCATTTTAGTGATAATGGAATGATCAAAAAACTTTATGAATAGGTAATTGTAAATAGCAAAAAGAATTCCACCATAAAGAGCGATTAAAAAACCTGATAAAAAGCAACGTCCGTAGGTGATAAAGCCATTATTATGCTTGTCCCTGAAAGTAATAGTTCCATATATAATGAAACCGGCAATTATTAAAACTGTTGAATACCTGAGCGGACTTTTAAATGGTGCATTAAATATATACAATAGTAAATCGAAAATAATTAAAGTTAATCCTAAAATTATCCCTGTAATTATTGAATTACGACCTAAAGAGATTTTTGAAGTTTCCATATAAGTAATTTTTAAATTATTAATATGAATATTATTCTGATTAATTAATGAGAGTGCTCTCCTTTTTTAAGAAAAATTGATAATAATATGGTATATATAACAGATATGAAAAAAGTCATACTATAAGGTCTGAGAAAATTGATTGCTCGTTGAACTGGTGTAACTTCTATATCTCTGAAGTAATGTGTTGCTAAAACAAATTTTAAAGATGTCGGGTCAATAAATTTATAAAAAATGATAGAAAATATGGAAACAATTGTTATTGAAAGAAATGAAATATAAATACCAGAAAGAACGCTTTTCTGATAAGTTATCACACAATAATTATATCTTATTTTAAAGTAACGTGTTCCTCTGTAAATTGAATAAAAAATTACTGGAAGATTAAAATATTTTATGATTCCAAGGTCAGTAAATCGGAAAAATTTCCCCATAAAATAGAAATCTCCGAATTCACTTTGAAAAAAATATGATATAAGAAATAGAAAAATTAAAACTATTCCGCATCTGAGTCCGTATCTCAGTGCAACTCTTTCAATAGACTTTCTTTTAGTTTCCATTGTTTAATATTTGTTATGCAAAGATAAAATATATTATAAGATTACAAGATTTAATTTAAATGTTTTCAAATTTTATTTAATTTCAAATATTATGAATTATAGTTGAAAAAGAATTTTTAAATCAACTAATTTATTCATTTTCAATTAAAAAAATCATTTTAAGACTAAGAATTACGAAAATTACATTTTATCCAAACTTAAAATGTTAATTTTGTAAATTATTTGTAAGCTTTATAAAATCTGCAATTAGTAAAGATAAACAGGCATTATATCGATAATTATTCATAAATGCGGGTGTTCAATAAAATTTCAGAAATCACAGATTATCTTTTTGGAATAAGAAATGAAAAAACTGATATTAGCATTGGTTTTGTTCCAACAATGGGTACTTTGCATGAAGGTCACCTGTCATTAATCAGAAAGTCCAAATCAGAAAACGACATCACCGTTTGCAGTATTTACGTTAATCCTCTGCAATTCAATGATAAGAGTGATTATGAAAAGTATCCAAAGAATTTTGATAAGGATATAGAACTTTTAAAAAGCATAGATTGTGATTTGGTTTTTATTCCCAGTCCTGATGAAATGCTTCCTGAAGGTGATTATCCAGATTATGACCTATCAGGACTTGATGTTGTCTTAGAAGGAAAATCCAGACCCGGACATTTTAAAGGAGTAGTATATATTGTGAAAAAATTATTAACTATTGTTAAGCCTGATTTAGCATATTTTGGTTTAAAAGATTTTCAGCAATATATTATTGTAAAACATGCTGTTAAATTATGTAATTTAAATGTTTTAATTAAAGGCTGTCCAATAGTTAGAGATTATGATGGTTTAGCACTAAGTTCGCGTAATATACGTTTATCATCAGAAAATCGTTCGATAGCTCCTGTTATTTACAAAACATTAAAGGAAATTAAACAAAAATATAATGATTTATCAATTGAAGAATTAAAACAATTAGCAATAAATAGCTTAAAAGAATATAATCAAATTAGTCTGGATTATTTTGAAATAATTGATATGGAGAAACTTACACCAATATCAGATAAGAATAGTCATAATGTAATAGCCTGTATTGCAGTTTATTTACAAGAAATAAGATTAATAGACAATATTATTTTATTTTAGTAATTTTGCACAATTATGTTAATACAAATTCTAAAGTCAAAAATACACAGACCCCGCGTTACTCATGCAGATATTAATTATATTGGTAGCATAGCTATTGATGAAGACTTGATGGATGCTGCAAATATTATTGAGAACGAGCAGGTTCATGTTGTAAATATCAATAACGGAGAACGTTTGATAACTTATGTTATTAAAGCAAAAAGAGGTTCTGGTATAATTTCATTAAACGGAGCTGCTGCTCGTAAAGCCGTAGTTGGAGATATTCTTATTATTATTTCTTATGCATTAATGGATTTTCAGGAAGCTAAAAATTACAAACCTTTTGTGATTTTCCCTGACGAAAAAAATTATTTAAAATAATTTGCTATTTAACAATTTTGAATCGAATACTTCCAATAGAAAATTGATAATAGATACTTAAATCGTATGAATAGAATCAAAACAATATTAAAATTCCTTTTGTTCCTATTAGTTGGTTTATTATTTATCTGGTTATCTCTTAAAGACCTTACCAAAGTTCAAGTCAATGAAATCCTCGCTTCTTTCCGAATGGCAAATTATAGCTGGCTAATATTAGCTTTTATAATTTCAATGTTTAGCCATGTTATCAGAGCATACAGATGGCGGTTGCTTTTACAGCCTTTGGGTTATTGTCCCCGGATTATCAATGTTTCCGCAGCAGTGTTGATAGGTTATTTTGCTAATCTTGCACTTCCACGTTTAGGTGAAGTCACTCGCTGTGGTACTTTATCAAAATATGAAAAGATATCTTTTACTAAATCTTTCGGCACAGTGATAACAGAAAGGGTTTTTGATATAATTATATTTTTTGTTTTATTCTTTATTAACCTGTTATTGCAATTTGGTAAAATTCATGATTATTTTTATGATAAGATATATGGACCATTTATTAGTAAATATTCCAATTTCAATGTTGCAGATTACTTAATAAAAGGCAGTATTATATTATTTATAGTTCTTATTTTATTGATTATTATTTTTAGAAAAAAAATTATTCATTTAAACATTTTTATCAATATAAAGAATTATGTCCTGAATTTTTTACATGGCATTTCTACTATTACCAGACTGAAAAATCCTTTTCTTTTTATTGTTTATACTATTTTAATCTGGGTAGGTTATTGGTTGTCAACATACGTCTGTTTTTTTTGTTTTAGCTCTACTTCTACTTTTGGATTAGGTGCAGCCTTTGCAGTTTTGGTATTCGGTACTATTGGTGTAATGATAACTCCTGGTGGTATTGGAGCTTATACTTTCATAGTTGCCGGAGTTATGATAAATGTATATGGAGTTGGCAGAATTGATGCAAATGCATTTGGATGGCTAGTTTGGTCTGCCCAAACTATTATTATAATTATTGCAGGTACTTTTTGCTTAATAACAATATCACTTTTTAATAAAAAATACGTTCCTCAAGTACCTAATATTAATTAATCATATTATTAAAAAACTTAAACTTGTAATTTCAAACTTATAATTTTATCATGTCAAGACTAGAACATATAAAAAATAAAATTTTTACTATTGAAGCTATTGAAAAGCATTTATACATTTGGAGGTTTCAGGAAAAGAAAATTGTTTTTACAAATGGGTGTTTCGATTTGCTTCATTTTGGTCATGTTGACTATCTCTCCGAAGCTGCTGATTTAGGAGATGTATTAATTGTTGGACTAAACTCTGATGATTCAGTTAGAAAATTGAAAGGACCTAAACGACCTGTAAACTTACAAGAGTCACGTTCTTTTATGCTTGCTTCCTTGTCTTTTGTTTCCGCAGTGATTATTTTTGATGAAGAAACCCCTGAAAAGCTTATTGAATTTATTAAACCTGATTTATTAATAAAGGGAAGCGATTATAAACCGGAAGAAATTGCTGGATATAATATTGTGAAAAGCTATGGAGGAGAAGTCAAAACTGTTGAGCTTATACCTGGGTATTCAACTTCAAACATCCTTCAGAAAATAATAAGTTCACGTTAATAAACAGCAACAATTATTTAATAAAATTTCAGTAAATAAATATTTTTTAATAATTAAAGG
>CAZMDE010000032.1:10325-13781 GCA_964564355.1 uncultured Bacteroidales bacterium
TAATACAAATGATTATTATCCCTTAATATTTGCAAGCAATTTTTTAATAATTAAAGGTTTTGTTAGGAATTTATTATAATGATTGTAAAGTTTGATAAGTGGTATATTGATTTCTTAAATTGAAAAAACCGCAATTGAAAATCAAATAACAAGTAATTTCTGCAAGCGCTCTAACCATATTTTGAATTCCGTTTAGCTAATACTAAATCGTGTTTATAGAATAGTTAATTTTATTATTAAAATTTTAGTATTTATAGTTATTACAATTAAAGCATAAATACTTGAGTTGTTGAAATAATAATATTATTAGAGTTGGGGTTAATAACTTTTAACAAAAAAGATAAGCATATCAGATTGATATTAATAATTTTGCAAAAAAATAATACTTAAATTATATGGGACAGATATTAAATATTCAGGCAAGGCAGATATTAGATTCAAGAGGTAATCCGACTATAGAGGTTGATGTAATGACAGACGCAGGCGTTGTTGGCAGAGCTTCAGTTCCTTCGGGAGCTTCAACCGGAGTTCATGAGGCGGTTGAGTTAAGGGATAATGATAAAGGAATATATCTTGGGAAGGGCGTTTTAAAAGCAGTTCAGAACGTAAATGAAACGTTAAATAAGGAACTTAAGGGTTATTTTGTTACTGATCAGTCAGCACTGGATACCAGGATGATTGAAATTGACGGAACTCCTAACAAAGCCAATTTAGGTGCAAATGCAATATTAGGAGTGTCTTTAGACTGTGCCCGTGCTGGTGCGCAGGAAACCGGACAGCAACTATACAGGTATCTTGGCGGAGTTAATGCAGTTACCCTGCCAATTCCAATGATGAACATACTAAATGGGGGCTCACATGCAGATAATAGTATTGACTTCCAGGAATTTATGATAATGCCTATAGGAGCTAAATCATTTTCTGAAGCTATCAGAATGGGGGCAGAGGTTTTTCACAATTTAAAGGAAGTTTTAAAGAAAAAAGGCTTTTCGACAAATGTCGGCGATGAGGGCGGTTTTGCTCCAAGCCTTAAATCAAATGAAGATGCTATTAAAGTTATCATTGAAGCTATAGAAAAAGCAAAATATAAACCCGGCAAGGATGTTTATATAGCGCTTGACCCAGCTTCTTCAGAATATTATTTACCGGAAGAAAATGTTTATCATTTGAAAAAATCCACAGGAGAAAAGCTTACACCAAAACAAATGGTTGATTACTGGGCTAAATGGGTGGAAAATTATCCTATTATATCAATTGAGGATGGAATGGCTGAGGATGACTGGGATGGTTGGAAATTAATGACTAAAGTACTGGGTGATAAAATTCAGATAGTTGGTGATGATCTGTTTGTTACAAATGTTAAAAGATTACATGAAGGTATTAAAAAAGGAGTTGCTAATTCTATTCTTATAAAGCTAAACCAGATAGGTTCAGTAACGGAAACAATTGATACTATAAACCTTGCAAGTAATAATTCTTATACATCGATCATAAGTCACCGTTCAGGTGAAACTGAGGATACAAGCATTGCTGACCTTTCAGTTGCAATGAATACAGGGCTGATTAAAACCGGTTCTGCATGCCGTACGGAGCGAATATGTAAATATAATCAGCTATTACGTATCGAGGAATCGTTAGGGGATACAGCTAAATACCTTGGAAAGGCATTTAAATACGCAAAGTAATTTGAGTGTTTAATTTCTTACTTATTATTGAATCAGATTATTTCAGGAGTCTATCATATAGATTCTTCATATCAGAAACCAGCCTGATATAATGGTATTTGTTTTCAACAAAATTCCATCCTTCTTTTGATAGTTCTTCTCTGAGAGTATCGCTTTCAACTAATTTTAATAAATTTTCAGAAAAGGAAATTTCATCATTTAATTCTGAAAGAAGAGCTGTTTTCCCAGGAATAACAACATTCTCGATTCCTCCAACATTTGTGCTGACAATAGGTTTGTTAGATGCCTGAGCTTCTATTAAACTAACAGGAGTACCTTCATTTAAAGATGTTAAAGCAATAATGTCCAAACCTGGAAGGGCTGTATCAATTTCTTTAATCCATGAAGTAAAAGTAATAGTGGAAATCCTTTTTTCTTTATTATATTCAACAAAATCAATATTTAATTCTGATATACGGTTTTGAATATTTGTTTTTTCTTCACCGTCGCCGATAATAAATACCCTGACTTTGCGGGTAGTATGATCAAGCAGATATTTAATTGAATTAATAAAAAGTATGTGGTTTTTTATTGCTGTTAATCTGCCAATTATTCCAATTGCAATTTCATCCTCTTTTAACTGATAATGGTTTCTGAAATTATCTCTTTTAATATCAATGTCTTTGCGGAATTTGCTTAAATCAAATCCAAGAGGTATAACTTCTATTTTGTCCAATTGGCAAATATGATGAATTGATGATAGTTCGTGTTTCTGAAGTTCGCTAATGGCAATTATTTTAGTTGATTTATTTGCAAGATAGCTTTCAATCTGTTTATATAATATTGTCTTGTATTTGTTAAAATAGGAATGAAAAACATGCCCATGATATGTATGAATTATAACTGGTACTTTCATGCTGTAAGCTGCCTGCCTGCCAAGCGCTCCTGCCTTAGCCGCATGAGTATGAACTATATCAGGCTTGAACTCTTTTATAATTTGTTTGATTTTATCGTAAGCCTTTTTATCATTGAAATAATTGATAGAACGCTTCATCTCGGGCAGCAAAGTATAATTAATCCCAAGGTTTTTTATAATAAATTCAGAACTTTCTTCACTCTCCTCTTTTAAACCACCAATTAATAAAGTTTCATAATCAGGCGATAGATATTTAGTAAGATAAGCTGCATTAAAAGTCGGACCACCCAGATTGAACCTATTTATTATACGTAATACTTTATGCATGTTAATTTTTTAAATTACTAAACAATATCTAATCATTCATGTATTTCTTCCACCAGTACTGGAATACTATTAATCCCCAGATTTGTGCATGAATATCTCCGGGATTATTTGAAAATAGCCTGTTTTTAAGTTTTTGAATTTCAGCTAAATTAAATATATTTTGCGAAACAATAAAATCATCATTAAGTAAATCATCAAGAATGAGTGATTTTAATTCATTTCTAAACCACTTGAGTAATGGTACTTCAAAGCCATGTTTCGGTCTGTTATAAAGCTCCTCAGGCAAATATTGACGAAATGCATCTTTTAATACTCTCTTCCTGGATTTATTATTTATTTTAAAATCTGAAGGGAGAGTAAAAACATAATTTACCAATTCATGATCAAGAAAAGGGACCCTGACTTCAAGAGAATTAGCCATAGACATCATATCTACTTTTGTAAGCATGTCATTTTGAAGTACAAGATGCATGTCAGAATATAAAACATCATTTAATCCTCCCTGATTATTTATATACTGAGTTATTAATTTTTTTCTATTATAATATT
>CAZMDE010000032.1:13791-15119 GCA_964564355.1 uncultured Bacteroidales bacterium
CTGTTCATTGGCTTCTGACTGCTTAGATCTAATTAGGGCATTAGCTTCGTTTTCATCAATAAAAGCACACCAACGCCAATATCTATCCTTATCATTTAATTTAATACCCTGAGCGAATCTGTTTATCTGACGGATTTTATTGCCAAGAAATGTGCTTCTGGATTGAGGTAATATGCCCCAGAGGGGTGAAGAAAGTTTTATAAGATTATTAAAAACACCTTTATTCCTGACATTATATTCTGCAAAGTGTTTATTATAACCTCCGAATAGCTCATCGGCTCCATCGCCAGATAGAGCGACAGTGACATGTTTACGGGTGTACATGCTTAGTATGTAAACCGCGAGTGCCGAAGAATCAGCATAAGGTTCATCAATGTAGTCCAGGACATTATATAAAATTTTAAACATGTCATCTGTTGAAAGGGAAAACTCTGTATGATTCGTTTTGTATTTATCTGCTACGAGACGAGAGTAATAGGTTTCATCATACAAGGGTTCGTCTTTAAATCCGATAGAAAATGTATTAAGCTTAGAAGTATGCCTGGAAGCAAGCGCAACTATGATTGAAGAATCTATACCTCCACTAAGAAATGCGCCAAGAGGAACATCAGCAATAAGTCGTTTTTTAACAGAGGCATCTAATAATTTAATTATATCAGATTGTGCGTCATTGTAGGATATTGAACTGATGTTTTTTTCATCATAAGGAATTGTATAATAATCTTGAATTTCAAATTTCAATTTTTGAATCTTTATAAAAGAGCCAGGTCTTAATTTGTAAACATTTTTAAAAATTGAATTTGGAGAGGATATATAGTTAAATTGAAAATAATTATTTAAAGAATTGTAATCAATTACTTTTGGTATGTCAAAAGCCAACAGAGCTTTCATTTCAGATGCAAAAATAAACTTATCTTCGTCTTTGTAATATATCAAAGGTTTAATTCCCATTCTGTCACGGGCAATAAATAAGGATTCTTCTTTTTTGTCATATATAGCAAATGCAAAAAAACCATGTAGTTTTGTTAAAAAAGACGAACCCTCTGTGATATATAAATATAAAAGCACTTCAGTATCACTTTGTGACCGAAAAATAATTTCTTTTTCAATTAGATTCTTTTTAAGCTCTTTAAAGTTGTAAATCTCTCCATTAAATATTATTGTATATTGACCAGAATGATCTGTAAAAGGTTGACTAGCAGCATTAGATATATCAATAATTGACAATCGTGTGTGACCTAATCCAATGTTATTATGAATATAATAATTTTGAGAATCGGGTCCCCTTTTATGAAGAGAATTTATTGAAGCATTAATCCTATTTAAAT
>CAZMDE010000033.1:0-14706 GCA_964564355.1 uncultured Bacteroidales bacterium
GGAATCCGAGGGTTGTGAATGGAAGGGTTGATATTGGGGCGTATGAGTATCAGGGGGGAGTGGGGATAAATGAATTGAAAATGAAAAATGGAGAATGGAGAATTTATCCTAATCCTGCGAATTCGTTCATAGTTGTTAGCAGTTCATTGTTAGATAAAAGCAAAATGGTTTTGGAATTATTAGATATAACAGGTAAAGTACTGAAATCACAATTAGTATCAGGAAAATTAACAGAGGTGGATATTTCGGATTTGGCGAAAGGGGTTTATATTATTAAGGTTTCTGATAATAATGGGGTGGCGGTTAAGAGGATTATAAAACAGTAGATATAATCTACTAATTATATGGTGCGTAGAAGAATTCTACGCACAACTGAGTAATTTTGGTGCAGAGAAAATATTAACCGCAAAGGGCACAAACCCTTCGACTACGCTCAGGGTGACCAAAAAGGCTGCAAAGAAAAAATAAGATTTAGCTAAAATGTACATGCAAAATAATCAAACAAAGGAATCCATCAATTTTTTTTCAGAGGAGATAAAATTTACTTTAAGGGATAAGGTAAAAATCCGCAAATGGATTTTATTAGCTTTAAAAAAGGAAAAAAAGTCAATAGATTCTATTAACTATATCTTTTGTTCTGATTCTTATCTTCTCAAATTAAATAAGACTTACCTGGGGCATAATTACCTCACTGATGTAATAACATTTGATTTTAGAAACTTGAAGCTGGAAGCTGGAAGCTGGAAACAAGAAGCTGGAAGTTGGAAGCTGGAAACTGGAAGTAAGAAAGAAGAAATCACTATTCCTGAACTTCCAAATAACTTTTCCAAAGTTTTGAACTTTGGAAAAGATGAAAAATTGTCAGGGGATATTTATATCAGTATTGACAGGGTCAAGGAAAATGCCAAAGAATACAGTAAATCCTTTTACTCCGAATTACATAGAGTTATGATACATGGAGTGTTACATCTTGCTGGATATGAAGATATTACACTAAAGGATAAGAAATTAATGACCTCAAAAGAAGATAATTATCTATCTTTGCTCTCCAAATAGTTCGGAGTTCGGAGTTCAGAGTTCGGAGTAGGGAGTAGGGAGAAATAGATTCCTTATTATTTCCATATTAATGTTTCACGTGAAACAATAGCAAATAAATGTTCAAAGAATACGATGTCATAGTAGTAGGGGGAGGGCATGCTGGTTGTGAAGCTGCATGTGCTGCTGCCAATCTCGGCTCGTCTGTGCTATTAATCACAATGAACATAAATGCTATGGCACAGATGTCGTGCAATCCATCTATGGGCGGAATTGCAAAAGGACAGATAGTAAAGGAAATTGATGCATTAGGAGGTTATTCCGGGATAGTAACGGACAGGTCGATGATACAATTCAGGATGCTGAATAAATCAAAAGGACCTGCAATGTGGAGTCCGAGAGCCCAGAGTGACAGGCAGCTATTTACGCTGGAATGGAGAAGGGTATTGGACAGCAACCCTAATATAGATTTCTGGCAGGATATAGTCAATTCAATAATAGTTAAAGATAATAAGGTTATTGGAGTTAAAACAGACTTAGGTTTGGAAATTAAGGCAAGGTCTGTGATACTGACAAACGGAACATTTTTAAATGGAATTATCCATATAGGAGAAAAACAATTTACAGGAGGCAGAATAGGGGAGAAGTCGGCAAAAGGTTTGACAGAAAATTTAGTCAGCCTAGGTTTTGAGTCAGGCAGGATGAAGACCGGGACACCTGTAAGGGTTGATGGCAGAAGCATCGATTTTGAGAAGATGGAGGAGCAAAAGGGTGATGAGAATCCTGAAAAATTCTCATTTACTGACACCCCTTATCTTAAAGAGCAGAAGAGCTGTTATCTGACATATACCAGCCCGGAAGTACATGACATTCTTAGAACAGGATTTGAGAAATCTCCATTGTTTACAGGAAGAATTAAGGGAATTGGTCCTCGTTATTGTCCATCAATAGAGGATAAAATTGAGAGGTTTTCAGAGAGGGACAGACACCAGTTATTTGTTGAGCCTGAGGGCTGGAATTCGATAGAATATTATATAAATGGTTTTTCATCATCTTTAACGGAGGATGTTCAGTTTAAAGCTTTAGAAAAAGTGCCGGGTTTTGAACATGCTAAGATATTGAGACCAGGATATGCTATAGAGTATGATTATTTTCCACCAATACAATTAAAGTGCAGTCTGGAAACCAAAATAATTGAGAATTTATTTTTTGCGGGGCAGATTAATGGCACAACAGGCTATGAGGAAGCAGCAGGGCAGGGTTTAATTGCTGGTATAAATGCACACAGAAAGATAAATAAACTACCAGATTTTATTTTACACAGATATGAAGCTTATATTGGCGTGCTTATTGATGACCTGATAACAAAAGGGGTTGATGAACCTTACAGGATGTTTACTTCGAGAGCTGAATACAGAATATTATTGAGACAGGATAATGCTGATATAAGACTTACGCCATTAAGTTATAATATAGGACTTGCATCTGAAGAAAGATTTAATAGGGTTAAGGATAAAATAGAAAGTTCAGGTAAGCTTGTTAATTATTTAAAAGAAAACAGTATAAATCCGGAAGAAATAAATCCATATCTTACAGGCATTAATTCTTCAAATATAAGCCAGAAAATTAAAATTTCAAACTTACTTTTACGGCCGGAAATATCATTGTCAGGATTAATAGATAACATTGAAAATCTATCGGAATATTTAAACAAATTCATAACAAACGGACAAAAAAAAGAGACAATAGAGGAAGCTGAAATTTCGATTAAGTATGAAGGATATATTGAAAAACAGCATGAAATTGTTGACAAAATAAAGCGGCTTGAAGACATGGAGCTATATGATAATTTTGATTACAATAAATTACAGTCATTGTCAACAGAAGCGAGACAGAAATTGACTAAGATAAAGCCAAGGACTATCGGACAGGCATCAAGAATAAGCGGGGTATCACCAACAGACATATCGGTTTTAATAGTTTATTTAAGTTGAGTTCGGAGTTCGGAGTTCAGGGTTCGGAGTAATGAGTTTTTAAAACATTAATAAATAATTGTTTCACGTGAAACGTATATGGAAGAAGTAAAAAATTGTGCAGTATGCGGAGCTGATAATTTTGTGCATTTATTTCAGTGCAAGGATTATTTTTTAAGCAATGAGATCTTTTCAATCTCGCAGTGTAAAAACTGTGGTTTTAAGTTTACGAACTTAAAACTAAGTAATAGTGAATTAATTAAATATTATGGAAGCGGAAGTTATATTTCTCATTCTGAAAAACCTGAAAGTTTTATAGATAATATTTATTATAAAGTACGAAAATATTCACTTAATAAGAAGTATAAATTAGTTGTCAGCGAAAAGCGAAAAGCGAAGAGCGAAGAGGGAGAAGCAACAATTCTGGATATAGGATGCGGAACCGGGGAATTCTTAAATTTGTTTAAAGCAAATAACTGGAATGTATTTGGAATAGAACCTAATAAAGCTGCTCGTGAGCATGCAATAAATAAGAAAGGATTAGAAGTTTTTGATGAAGCTTACATAGATAAATTTTCAGAAAAGCAGTTTGATGTGATAACAATGTGGCATGTGCTTGAGCATGTGTCAGACTTAAAAGCGCAAATAAATAATATTAAGAGGGTTTTAAAAGATGAAGGGTTACTAATAATCGCAGTTCCCAACTCAGACTCATTTGATGCTCAGCTATATAGACAATACTGGGCAGCTTACGATGTTCCCAGACATCTTTATCATTTTACTAAAAAGTCTGTGAATGAGCTTCTTGAAAAAAATGATTTTGAATTGCTCAAAATATTACCAATGAAATTTGATGCATTTTATATAAGTTTGCTTAGCGAAAAATATAAGACCGGAAAAAGTAATTATATTAGTGCTTTTTTTAATGGACTACGTTCGAATTTAAATGCAAAAAAAGAAAATAACTACTCGAGCTTAACTTTTATATTTAAAAAGAAGAATTAGTGCTTTATATGCGTTTAAATCGATTATATGGTCTCGTGAGTATAATATGTCAATTATTAAAAGATAATCAATTTAAAGCAAAAATACAAGGTATGTCTTATAAAGCTTAATTAGCAAGTCTTTTATGAACATAAAGGAGCAAAATAAGAAAATATTAATACTTAGCTTTATCTTACTGGTGATATTTTTCAGTATATCATTTCTGATAGCTGAAATTGATAAAGGCAATAAGAACTACAAAGTAATCACCAAAGAATTTAATAAAGAATTAAAACTTAAGGAAAATAAAGCAAAAGACATTATCAATGAAGTAATCAGCAAACTGAAAACTGAAAAACCAAGAACAAAGAGTTTTTTTAGCAATGAATATTATCAAAGCCTGAGCGATAAAGAGGGAATAAGTTTATTAATTTACAAGAAGGATTCTTTAGTTTACTGGAATGACAATGCTTTTGAAATACCTATAAATACATTAAAAAGCATAAAAGAAGAAAAGGTTTTATTTTTAGGCAATGGTTGGTATGATTGTTTGAAAGAGGATTACGGACAGTTTTCGGTTTTATCGCTTATTCTTTTAAAGCATGAATATAATTATCAGAACGAGTTCCTTAATAATGATTTTTTAAGTGATTTCAGAATATGTCCGGGTATAGAGATATCAACTGAAAAGGGACTTTATAATATTTATTCTAACAAAAATCATTTTCTATTTTCTCTTGTTTTCGACCATGATACAGAGCTTACCGGAAAACAAAAAAACCTTATAAATCTGTTCAATATTGCAGGAATAATATTTCTAATAATATTCCTTTGTCTGCTAATAAGAACAATATTTAAAAATGACAGGACTTTCCTTATAATTATATCATTTGTATTAATAATTCTAAGGTTTATAAGCTTTCATTTCAGGATACCTTATTCCTTTTATAATTCAGAAATATTCAGTCCTTTGCTTTATGCAAGCTCGGCTTCACTGCCATCTCTTGGAGATCTGTTATTAAATTCAATTACTATTTTATTAATACTAACTTTAATCTTTAAAACAAAAGCTAATAGTCCACAGTCAGCAGTCCGCAGTCCACAAATAATTTTTTACAAACTATTAGTTCCTTCATTCTGGTGCTTTGTAATGTTTGCGGCATTTTTAGGATTTATTTATATTTTCAGGAGCTTAATATTTAATTCAGATATTGTTTTTAATTTCAATAACATATTAAATCTAACAGCTTACAGCTTTATAGGATTAGCAATTACTTCTGCGCTTATTTTTACTTATTACTTACTAATACTGATTATTGTCAGAAAGGCACTGATATGGCTAAATAATAAGGAATTCATACTTATTATTCTAAGCAACGTGTTGTTATTTTTAATAATTTATTTAATACAAAGGTTTAGTGTTTTATATTTATTAGTTCCCCTTATCATAATTATTACAATATGGTTTCTCAGTAAAAAGACGAAAAGAATATTTAATTTACGGATCACGGCTATTTTCATCCTTGTATTTTCTGTATTTATCACATTTCTTCTAAATGAATATAATGAAATAAAGGAGAGAAATACACGAAAATTGCTTGCCCTAAAGCTTGCAGAAGAACGCGACCCGACAGCAGAATACTTATTCGGAAAGATTGCTGATAAAATTAAATCCGACAAGGTTTTAAAGGAATATATAAGCAGGGTGTCAGATAATAAAGTTGAATTGCAAACCAAGAAATACATTCTTAATGAATATTTTAAAGGTTACTGGAAAAACTATAATATACAGATAACTATATGCGAGTGTACTGACAGCTTGCTGATAAAACCGGAGAATGCAAATATAAACTGCAGTGTGTTTTTTAATAATGTTATAAACCTAACCTGCAAGCCGACAACAACAGACAATCTGTATTACAGGCAAAACGAGTCTTCCACAAACAGCTATATTGCGCATTTAATCACAGAAAATCCGCAAACTACAGAAATTTATATAGAAATAGATTCAAAATTTATTCCAAGAGACCTGGGTTATCCCAAACTTTTAATTGACAGAAAGCTAAACATTACTAATGATTACTCAAATTATGCTTATTCAAAATACAAAAACGGTGAGCTGATTTACCAGTTCGGAAGATATTTTTACAGCAGCACTCTTGACAGTATAAAAAAGACTACCAAAGAATTCACTTTTGTAAACAGCAGAAAATACAATCATTTAGTTTATAATGCTGATAAAACATCGACTTATGTTATTAGCAGTGAAAAGGAGACATTTTTAATTAAGATATCACCATTTTCATACCTTATAATATTTTTCTCAGCATTTTTCTTAATTTTAATATTAATAATTAATTACCCTTTAAGCATAAATACAAAAGAGCTTTCCTTACAAAGACGGATTCAGTACTCAATAATTCTTATAGTCCTTTTATCATTTTTCTTCATTGGGTCAGTATCCGTTTATTACATAGACAAGTCAAATAAAGATAGGAATTCAGAAGTCCTCAGAGAAAAAACGCATTCTATACTTGTTGAGATCGAAAACAAATTACCGTCTTATGACTTACGACTTGCGACATCCGACCATGTAATGAATGAATACATTTCAGGGGTTCTTATGAATTTATCAAATGTGTTTTTCACAGATATTAATCTTTATAATCAGGATGGCAGGCTCATTGCTACATCTAGGCCAAAAATATTTGAAGAGGGACTTATTTCTAAAAACATGAATGGTTCTGCATTTAACAAAATGTACTTCGAGAATAAAACAATGTATATGCAAAAGGAAAACATAGGGAAACTGGAGTTTTATTCCTCTTACATGCCTGTAAGAAATATGCACAACAAAACAATAGCATATCTGAACTTACCGTATTTCTTAAGGCAAAGTGAAAACAAGAATGAGATTTCAACCTTTCTGACAACTTTTATAAATATATATATAATACTCGTTGCCCTGTCAGTTCTTATTTTCCTGCTAATTTCTCATTACATTACATCTCCGTTAAAACAAATACAGGATAAAATCAGCAGAGTAAAATTAGGAAGAATAAATGAAAAGATTGAATGGCATAGGAATGATGAATTGGGAAAGCTGGTAAGCGAATATAATAAGATGATAGATGAACTGGGCAGAAGCGCTTCGTTGCTTGCAAAATCTGAAAGAGAAAGTGCATGGAGGGAAATGGCTAAGCAGGTTGCACATGAAATAAAAAATCCGCTCACTCCAATGAAGCTGAACATTCAGCATCTTCAAAAAATTCTACAGGGAACCAGCGTGGAACATAAAGAGAAGATAGACAGAATTACAAATACTTTAATTGAGCAAATAGATATACTCTCAGGAATAGCTTCTGAATTCTCAGATTTTGCGAAACTTCCGCACACTAACAATGAAAAGGTAGAGCTTTCAAAAGTTATTACAAATGCTGTTGATTTATATAAGAACACTGATAATTGGGAGATAAATTTCAATGCCGGAAATGAAAATTATTTTGTCCTTGCAGATTACAAGCAATTGTTAAGAGTATTTACTAACCTTATAACTAATTCTATACAGGCTACAGAAATTAAAGGTAAAGAAAAAATTGACATAAATGTCAGACCGGAAGGAGAAGATTTTTTAATTTCTATAACAGATAAGGGCAAAGGCATTTCAGAACAGGAAAAAGAAAGGATATTCTCTCCGAACTTTACCACCAAGTCAGGAGGCACCGGCTTAGGACTTACTATGGTTAAAAATATTATCGAATCAGCAGGAGGTAAAATATGGTTTGAATCCGAGTTGAATAAAGGGACTGTATTTTATATACTACTCCCGACTTTTAAAGCACTTTAATAATAGCAATTTTAAGCTATCCTTGTTGCTATTTCATCTTATTAATATAATACAACAACAAACCCCTAAGCTTTTATATTCCAAACTTTCAGTCTTAGATTTAACAATCAAAAAAAGGGGTCACATAACAATATAGCAAAACTAAGTTAAAACTATATAATGATGGGATAACAGAGCAAACAGCTTTAGTTGAGCGTTAATAATTTATCTTACACATTTGATACCCATTATTTGGCAGATATCAAATTGATATTTCGAATAATTGCTTTAACTATCTGGCAATAATCAAAATATTAGTATTTGAATAAACAGAAGAACTGTTAGCAGCTTCAATTTTACAATAATAAACTCCTTGCTTTAAGCCAGATCCGTCAAACTGTAAAGTATATTTACCAGCTTTTTGTCTTTCATCTTTTAAAGTAGAAATCTTTTCTCCTAAAACATTATAGACAATCAGCTTAACGGTAGCATCTTCAGGTATTGTATATTCAATATTAGTAATATAACTGAAAGGATTTGGGTGATTAAACAAGCTAAAACCAGAAGATGAAGAATTGCCTATAACAAGCTTGGGCATAACCAAATATTCATTGCTGATAGCATTAATATTATTGTCAATAATAATGCTTTCGGATGATAATTGTAAATCGGCAGGGTTTTGCAGACCTTTATAAACAGCTCTTAAAACAAAGACCGGTTTATCCGGTGTTATATTCAATCCCTGATTATCTGCCGCCCAGGCAATATTGATACCATCCTCAGTAATATTATATATTATACCTTTTTCTTCAGAATTTAATCCGATGATTTTAAGATTCGAATCCTCATTTTTCAATTTTATACCCAAAGCACCAATCTCATTAATGTCATTAATATAGACAGGTAAATCAAATTCTTTTCCAGAATTAATATTAAGTAATCCAGAATTTTTAACAGAAGTATACATGTTTTTAGGAGGGATGTTGGAATAAGAGCCATTAACATCACCTGCACAAAGAGCAAATAAATTTACAGTAATATCACCAGTTTCTACAGTAATATCGGGTTTACTAAACAACCAGTCAGAAATACCAAAATGATTGATAGCACCGATATATCTTCTGTTAATCAGTAAAGCGTCAGTAGGAGTTCTTTTCCCATCACCATTAACATCAGCAGCTAATCGTTTCAGGGAAGGTGGACCTATAATCTTTTTTACACCAATGTAATCTCTATTAACGAGCAGGGCATCAGCAGGATTGCTACCACCCCATAATTTAGAGGTGCTGCCTGTAATCTTATAATCACCATTAACAATATCTGCAAAAACATAGAAGCCATTATCGTCAGTTTCAGTTTTTTCAATCAAGGTATTATCCGTGGTTAAAAGAGAAATATTTGTAACAGTATTGGTTGTACTGCTGGTCATTCTAAAAGAATCATTATTTTCATATTTCACAAAACCGGATATAACAAATTTGTATCTGTCACAACTTACAAAAAGTTCAACAACCTTAGGTGTAATAACACTGCAAGCATTGGTAATTTGACAGGTATATAGACCCTTATCACCACAGGAAATAGAGTTAATGCTAAACACACTATTAGTTTGTCCTGTTAAATCTGCTCCATCCTTCTTCCATTGAAAAGAAAAAGGACCAGTTCCTCCGGGAGATAGTGAATATGAAACAGCATCCCCTGACAATTTGGATTGTTTTGTATACTTAATATTTGAAACAGGGGGAGTGTTGACAGTTAAAATAAATTTAGGCAAAGCTTTTGGTCCACAGTTATTAGAAACTTTGCAGGAATATTCATCATAATCAACCGGTTTAATATTGCTGATGGTATATGTAGAATTTGTAGCTCCGGTAATGTTTCCAGCACCTTTAGTCCATTGATAGCTAAGATTAGTTCCCGGTGCATTAAAAGAAAATGTAACATTTTCTCCCTGGCATTTTGTCAAATTAGGTATAGTATCTATAAAAACCACTTTACTATTGACAGTCAGAGAAGTGTTAGCGCTTATACTATTACATGAATTACTAATATTACAGCTATAATTACCAGCATTAGCAGGCATTACCGGGTTAAATTGTAAATTACTTTTAGTTGCTCCATTTATATTGCTGCTATTTTTCATCCATTGATAACTAAGTGCATCACCAGTTGCAATAACCTGAAAATCTGCAATTTCTCCTTCACACTTTACAAGGGCAGGAGTTATAGATGTGATAGTTATTGAGTTTGTAACAGTTAAAGTAGCAGCATTGCTTGTAGCATTGCATTTCCCGGTAGGGTCTGTTGCAATACAACGATACTTATATCCATTATTACCAACCACAACATTAGTCAATCCAAGAGTTTTAGTAGAAGGAATTGCAGCAGTTCCTGTCCAGTTGGAATATGTCGGACTTGAGCCTGCGGCAGCAATATTGTTCCATGTAGTTCCGTTAGTGCTTACCTGCCAGGTGTAGGTTAAAGGAGCATCTCCTTCAGAAAACGAAACTGAAAAGTTTGCTGAATTTGTCGGGCAAATTGTCACATTAGCCGGCGAGCTGTTAATTACAATAGATTTGCATGCAACAGGATTAATTAGTCTAACCCTGTAATCTTCTGTTTCATTATTTAAATTAGCAGGAGAGCTAATAAAAGTTGAAGTTAATGAAGCTGACTGGGCTTTAAGTATTACCCTTGTTCTCAAGACTATCTGTTGACTATCTTTTACATTTGCAGGAACAGTAAAAGTAAAGCTAGCCTTGCCGTTTGATGATGCAAAAACCCCTAATTTTTCACCGCCTGCACTGACAAGCGCTTCATTAAAAATACCATCATTATTAAAATCTATCCATGCTCCTAATGCGCAATTGTTTTGGCTTGCAGTTAGATTTATGGTATAGGTAGTACTTGCCTTTAAATTTGTAGGCTCCTTCCACATTATGTTACTGTAATTATAACCATAGGTTGTGGTAACAGCGCCAATTTTCTGATCCCATCCAAAATAAGCACTTTGATGGTCAAGGTCAGGCGGATTAGCAGCGTTTAGTATCTGGGATCTGGTAATATAAAGGCCTGAATTTGTCATCAGGCTTGGTGTATTTGCAGGGCTGCCTCCGTTAAATATTAAAGGTTGTGGCCCGATGGAAGGAATGACATTTACGTCATAATCCCATATCTGTCCATAACCATAATCCTCGCAGGGCAGGGAAGTCCCGTCAGCATCATAGTGAATTTTCACTCTTAAACGGGTGTAACCAAGCGTAGCATCTGCGGGAACATTAAAATAAAACAAATCAGCAAACCCATAAGTATATGCATTACCAGCAAAAGACTGGGTGCTAAGCTTCTCGCTTACATCAAAAACCCCATTCTGATTATAGTCAAGCCAGGCAGATATTTTGGTAGGGAATCTGTTTCCCAGGCTTTGATGTATACCTAAAATACCCATGTGGTGTTTCTGTCCCTGAATTATTGTAGCTGTGCCCATACCATATGAGCGGTCAGCTAAATAAGCATAGCTGTCAGCATAAACATCATTGTCAGTATTACCAGCCATACCCGTTGTCATTGGGCCAACAATTTCGTTAAAGCTGGTAGTAAAAATATTAAACCATATAGAAGATGTATATTGACCATCTCCATAAGCGTCTTCCTGAACAGTGGTTCCCCAGGAATTCTGACCGGCACACCAATAATCATATTGAAGCTCATCAACCAACAGGGTAACGCCTGTAGGTGAATCATAATGTAAAGCAACAAATATAACATCCCCGTCGGCTAAACCTGATACTGCATCAAGAGTAAACTCATATAAAACCCATTGTCCAATAGCTCCATTAATGGCATTGCCCCAATTTGGGTCTACATTACCTGAAGAATTAACAGTTATGTCAGCAATATTAATAGTATAGGCAGATGTTTTAGATGAATCTGCATCCTTTGATGCAACCAGATGAAAAGATTCGGGAGTAGCCGGATTCCAAGCCTGAGCCCAGAAAGATATTTTATAATCTTTAAACACTCTCAAACGCGGTAAAATCATCCAGTCATCATTTGTACCATTATTATTAATGCCAGCAGTATTAAAAGAGGAGTGACCTAATCCATCACCAAGATTAGTGGAGGTAGTACCATATATGGTCCACGCCTCTCCTCCATCTATATCTAGTACAGAAAGCTCGGGGGCGTTATTTGTTGCTCCTTCGAAACCCTGGTGATAATAGGCTCTTTGTGCTTTTACAAAACAAAAACACAATAAAAGTACTGATAAAAGTGCATATTTTTTCATATACATAAATTATTAAGGATTTATATTATTAAACGTGCTTTTAATTAAAAAATGTTTTGAAAATATAATTATAGTTTTAAATTTTTTGCAAATATACAACTTTTTTTTATTGTAAAAACAGGAAATATCCCTAATTTTTGTAAGCAAGAACACATAGGTATAATAGCTGATATTTTTGCAATGAACTCATCTGGAAATTAATTTTCAGATGAACTTTTCATAAAACTTTAAAAGCGAAATTAACAAATAAATATAAATAACCCCTTAAATTTTGTTATTTTATATACTGCATTGATTAAATGCAAACCAAATCAAACAAAGCAAACTGAATCCTTATATTAAAAACACATATATTAAAATGTGTTGATAGTTACTTCATAAATTATATACAATATAAGTTATAAATTTTCACTATTATTGCACTTAAAATTAAAACCTATAAATAACTAAATATTAAACCTATAATTCACTTCAAATGAAATACGCACCAATCAATCCGGAACTTTTTATAACAAACAGGGAGAAATTTTGCAGTAATCTCAGGTCAAAATCTCTTGCAATATTCAATTCAAATGACCAGATGCCGCGAAATGGCGACCAGAACTTCCCTTTCAGGCAGAACTCAGATTTATTTTATTTATGCGGCATAGATCAGGAGCAGACAATTCTTGCTATTTTCCCTGATTGCCCTATAGAAAGATACAGAGAGATACTTTTCCTCAGAGAAACAAGCGAATTAATTGCTATATGGGAAGGACACAAACTCACAAAAGATGAGGCAACAACTATATCAGGCATTAAAACAATTCTCTGGCTTAATGACTTTGATGCTGTCATGAAAGAGCTTATGGCTCATGCATGCAGTGTCTATCTGAACAGCAATGAAAATATAAGATACCAAACAGAAGTGCCATATAAAGATCTGAGATTTGCTAAAGAATTAATGGCAAAATATCCACTACACAAATACCGCAGGGCTGCAAAAGTTATGACAAAGATCAGAACTGTTAAATCTGACCTTGAAATTGAAGTTATACGTAAAGCTGTTGATATTACTGCTAAAACATTTGACAGGCTTCTTAAATACGTAAAGCCCGGAGTAATGGAATATGAAATAGAAGCTGAGATGCAGCATGAATTCATTCGCCGGAAGGCAAGCGGAAATGCATTTGCCCCGATTGTCGGTTCAGGAAAAAATGCATGCAGCCTCCACTATTCTGAAAATAAAGACCAATGCAAAGATGGAGACCTGGTATTAATTGATTTCGGTGCAGAATATGCTAATTATCCTGCAGACCTAACGCGAACAATACCGGTAAACGGAAAGTTCTCTAAAAGACAAAAGGACTGTTACAATGCTGTCCTGAGGGTTATGAAAAAAGCAAAGACAATGCTTGTTGTCGGAGCCACTATTGACAAATACCATGAAGAAGTTTGCAAGCTAATGGAAGCGGAAATGATTGGCCTTGGCTTATTTACTGCTGATGATGTGAAAAAGCAGGACCCTGAAAAACCTTTGTTTAAAAAATATTACCCTCACGGTACATCGCATTATATGGGCATTGATGTACACGACCTTGGATATAAGCATGAACCTATCAAGGCAGGGATGTTATTTTCCTGCGAGCCCGGTATTTATATTCCTGAAGAAGGAATAGGCATCAGGATTGAAAATGACATTCTCGTAACTGAAGAAGGTCAAATTGATTTATGTGAAAATATACCTGTTGATGTTGAAGACATCGAAAGACTGATGAAAAAATAGACGTACTATCTAATGACTATCTAATTGCTGTCTAATTACTATAGTCATACTATGGTCATGAACACTAATGGAAAGCTAATGGAAATGGCTTTGAAATAGCTTTGAAATAGCTTCGTTCATCGCTAATTTACAATTTCACAATCTTATTATACTGGTTTATTGTATTACCATTTCCGTATATCCTGAGTATGTAAATACCCGGAGTTAAGTCAGCAGTATTTATTTTGATTGTATTATTTGCAGGTATTACTGACAGACTTTTAATTTCCTTTCCTGCTATATCTGTTATAAGAATATCGATATTCTTATTTAGTAATTCGTAATTCGTAATTCGTAATTCATTTGTAACAGGATTAGGAAAGACATTGATTATAGGATTATTCCTGTATGTTTTTTCTACAGATGAATAAGCCGATACGGGATTTATTAATGTATTTGTCTGAATTGCAGGATTAAAATCAAAATAAATATACGCGGTATTTTTAATTTCTGTACCAATGCTCAATCCGGCTTTAGGCTTTATTGAATATATAACAAAACCATGGCACAAAGTCTCGCTTGCTGATTTATATGCCAGATTTATCATTATAAATGAAAACTTTAAAACTGTGAAAGAATCCTTATAGATTGTGGAAATATTAACAGGATGACTTGATGAAACTAACTTAAGAGTTGTTATATCAAGATTATTATCTAATGTATCCAAAATATAAATGTTAAGAGCTTCTGCATTACCTGTATTTTCAAAATTGATTTTATAATATAGTGTGCTGTCACGAATTATACTACGATCATCTCTATAAAGCGGGCTAACTTCTTTATCATTCGGGTCCCA
>CAZMDE010000034.1:0-585 GCA_964564355.1 uncultured Bacteroidales bacterium
CAAAAACAACTATTTCGTAAAGTATTGTTTATTAATAATATGCCAAACAAAAACTGTATTGGCAATAAATTTGCATTATACTATACATAACCAAACACCTAAAAAAATGAAAAACATAATAACCATAATCGCAATCGCCCTCCTAACTTCAGGAACAATTTTCGCAGGTAATGATAACACAGCTTCTACAAGCTCAAACAATAATAAAGAAACCGTAGCAACATTAAATAACACATCAAATGTAGTTACAGTAACTATCAATGATATGAACGGTAAAGTTGTTTACACAGAAACTTTCACAACAAATGATGAAAACAGTGCAGACTTAAAACTTAATGTAACAAACAAATTAGCAAAAGGAATTTATGTTGTAACAGTAGTTGTTGAAGGAGAAAAAATGACACAGAAATTAGTTGTTGAATAATCCAAATTCAATTAAAGACAAACCAAAAAACAAAAAAGCTCCGAAAGGAGCTTTTTTTCTATCTATAAATAACCAAAAACAATAATCAATCAACAATCAAAATAATTCTACATCTTCCCAGGCTGCTTCAATAGACATCTCTTTGTCCAAAGTTACGTCAT
>CAZMDE010000034.1:595-988 GCA_964564355.1 uncultured Bacteroidales bacterium
AACCATGTTTTATCCAAAGTGTTCCGTTTAATGGAGTATCATTATATCCTGCTTCAAAAGTTTTGTAAGGTACCTCAAAACTGCCAAATTGAAATAAGTTAGAACCAAATGCATCAACAAAACGCCAGTTCGAATAAGGATAAATAAATGACATCATTCTTATGTCCCAAAAGGTAAGGTAGCCTCTCTGACCTATTGAATCCTGGTAAGCTGTATATGGAGCTTTGACCTGAATTGTCATACCATTTCCATTACATGCAGCATTGTCGCCTGCATCATAAAAAGCCCATCCCGGATAATGCATAACAGACATCAAATCATAAGGACCATAATAACCCGCATCATCATGCCGGTCAAAATTATGCGAATAGTTGTCCGGTTTGGTATCAATAC
>CAZMDE010000034.1:998-10696 GCA_964564355.1 uncultured Bacteroidales bacterium
ACATAAGTATCCCTGTCAGGTCTGGAATGTTCATGCCAGAAGCCGAGTGCATGACAAAGTTCATGGCAGATTTTAAAATGCCAATCCCAATTTGCCATATTAAGATACTGCATGCCTCCAACCATACCAACCTGAGAGCTATTGCCATCGCTATCCCTGAAACGTATATAATTTGCTTCACCGTTTCTGACAACAAAATTGACATTAGCTACATTTTCCCATTCAGTCATTGCATTTATTGACCTCTGCTTATTTGTTGCATTAACATTAGCATCAAAATCATAAGGAATGGTATATATATTACCTACCTTAGTCCAATACATGTTTACTCTCCAGTTTGCTTTTTCATAAAAGTCAACAGGCACAATTATATCTCCTTCAATTAGCATATAGCCTTTCGGAATATCTTTGGGAGAGCCAATCTCCTGGGCATTAATCCGGCAATTAACAATCAGCAACGTGCAATTAACAATTAAAAATACGATTAACTTTTTCATAATTGTGTCCTCCGATTATTGTAATGAAACAAGAACAAGTATCAATCCTTTTCCTGACTTCAGGGGTGTTATAGCTTTACCAATAATTGCACCCTGAGCTTTTGTGAAGTTGCTTACCTTCATAGTATGACCAGCCGTATTTGAAGTAGTCAATAAATCACCAACTTCTATTGCTCCATATGAAGCATCAGCCCAGCAATAAACCCTGCCTGTGAGAGCAACGGGATATTTGCCGTCAGCAATAGTATTTTCCTGGCTAAGAACCATGCCTGTATTAATTCCATTGGCACCGCTGATAATTCCTGCTACTTTTTTATCATATTCCTTATCAGCAATCTTAAGCTTACCAGGGTTATCAGAATCTAATGACAGAACCATGCCTTCCTTAACAAATTCTGTATTTTCTATATCAAATGGTTCAGCTATGTCCGCACCTGCACTGATGATGAATCCCCTTGCCTTTACCTTTCCGCTAACCTGAAGTTTTTCAGTTGGGTTATAAGCTCCTATACCTACATTACCGCTACCGGTAATTGATATATAATCAAAACCTGAAGTTCCATTATAATAATAAAAATTCATTCTTGAATTAGCGTCTGTAGCATTAAGATATCCTGCAAATGACCAGAATTTGGTTGATGAAATAGTATTCCGGAAAGATAAACGGGCAAAATCATCTCCTGTCTCAGTCAATAATATATGTGAAGAATTGACATAACTATCCTTTTTTATTTCTAAAGAAGCTGAAGGATTTGTTACGCCAATACCCACACCGTTAGCTGTAACCCTCATCCATTCAGTTGAAAGGGCGTCTCCATTGGTAGAGCCTTTGCCAAAGAGCAGACCTGCTGATTGAGTTAAAAGTAAAGCTGACTGATCTGTATTAGGTCTGTCTCCAACACTGCCTAAATAGGTAAAATCACCAAGCGTACCACTCCATCCTCTGCTTAGAAATGTTCGGGTAGTAGTTGTCCAACTACTTTCATACATCTGCATTTTAAAACTCCAGGGTGTGGTTACAGTGCCTCTAACGTCAAACAAGGATTGCGGAGTGATAGTTCCTACGCCTACATTTCCTGAATTATCAATAAGCAGCCTTCTGATACCACCCGTATTGAATGTTATTTTACCACTTGTTCTGTTGTTTGCCAATGTTAAGTATGCAGGATAAGAAGGGCTGGTTGCATCATAAGCCCTCAAAAAAGCAAGTCTTCCCTGTTCATTCACAAAATCTAAAGATTCAGAAGAACCGGTTCCAGTATTAGTATTGGTGATTGAAATACCGGTAATAGTATTATTATCGTTTTTCACTTCTAACAATGAACTCGGGCTTGTTGTGCCAATACCTATCCCTGTACCATTATTATATAAAAGACTATTAGCTATCCAGCCTGTGCCATTGTGATGAAGGGTTTGCCCTGTTGTTCCTGCTACTAAAGGACCTGTAGCTCCTGTTGTACCGGTTGCTCCTGTAACACCTGTAGCACCTTTCAATCCTTGAATACCCTGTAATCCCTGTATTCCTTGAAGACCCTGTTTGCCGTCAGCACCTGTAGTACCAGTTACACCTGTAGCACCTTTCAATCCTTGAATACCCTGCAATCCCTGTATCCCTTGAGTTCCCTGTTTGCCGTCAGCACCTGTAACGCCTGTAGGTCCTGTTGCTCCTGTTGGTCCTGCAAGCCCTGAAGCACCGGATTGTTGTGCATATAATGCATAAGGAACTGAAAGCAGTTCGGAAGTCCCCATTAAAGTATATCCTCCACCATCAACGCTTAGTTCAATTTTTAGGTAATATTTATTAGTACTCCAGCTAATAGATGAAAAGTTACCGGACACTAAATCACCCCTGCCAATTTCCATATTAGCCATTCCGAATTGATTGGTAGTTAAAGATTGAGTTTCAACATATACAGGTGTTCCTGCATCACTACCCTGCAAAACACTTAATTTAAAAAGCACATCTTTGCTGGGTAAAATATTTCCTCCTGCATCTCTGGCAATAGTCTGATATTTTATTGCCTGAGGTACCTGACCAAAAGCAATTAACAATGAACAACTAACAATTAACAATGTAATTAGAGTCTTTTTCATAGAATAATTTTTTTATTTAGTTACTTATTAAACAATCTGTAATAATTAATAATAGGGGCACCTCTGATATTTATTTTTTTCAAAACTTCTGATAATAACAATTACAAAAATAAACAAATTACTATTACAATCTTTTTCCTTCAATTAAATAAAAAATATTCATAAATATGAATAATATCGAAATTTTGAAATTGAAATATAAATACACTGCTTGATTTTAAACTATTTGTACAGAAAATAAAATTAATATTAAACAAATAAATATTTTTAATAATTTCGCCCTGTCATTTTGACTTACTACTTAATACTTAATTCTAATTTTAAATTAATATGCAAAATATAGATTGGAAAAACCTCCCTTTCGGTTATCAGAAAACAGATTATAATGTACGCTGTTATTATAAGAATGGGAAATGGGGCGAATTGGAAATATCCTCATCAGAAGTTATCAATATTCATATGGCTGCTACTTCCCTTCATTATGGGCAGGAATCTTTTGAAGGTCTTAAAGCATTTATGGGAAAAGATGGAAAGGTAAGGGTTTTCAGATGGGAAGAAAATGCTAAAAGAATGCAGGCATCTGCAAGAGGTATATTAATGGCAGAGGTACCCACAGAATTATTTAAAAAGGCAATGGAAACTGCAATAAAGTTGAATAAGGATTATATACCCCCTTATGGTACTGGAGCGTCTCTATATATTCGTCCTTTACTAATAGGCTCAGGCGCAGAGGTAGGTGTAAAACCTTCATCTGAATACTTATTCATGATATTTGTTACTCCTGTAGGTCCGTATTTTAAAGAAGGTTTTAATCCCGTAACAATACAGATAGCAAGAGACTGTGACAGAGCAGCTCCTTTAGGTACCGGAACTTATAAAGTGGGAGGCAACTATGCAGCAAGCCTGTTCTCTCTTGTAAGAGCTCATAAGGAAGGTTTCAGCTCTGCTTTATATCTTGATGCAAAAGAAAAGAGATATATTGATGAGTGCGGTCCTGCTAACTTCTTCGCTATTAAAGGAAATAAATATATTACTCCTAAATCTGAATCCATTTTACCTTCTATAACAAATAAAAGTTTAAGAACCCTGGCTGAAGATATGGGTATGTCTGTTGAATGCCGAAAAGTGGAAGTTGAAGAATTATCTGAATTTGAAGAATGCGGTGCATGTGGAACCGCAGCTGTTATATCGCCTATCAAAAAAATATATGACAGAGAAAGTGATAAAGTATTTGAATATTGTTCTGAAGGTAAGGCAGGTCCTGTGTCCACAAAGCTTTACAAAACACTTACAGGTATTCAACTAGGTGAAATAGAAGATAAGTTCAACTGGAATTATGTGATAGAATGCTGAATCTGATTATATGACAATCTGATTATCTTATAATCGCTGCCATTTCCTGCTGAAGTATAATGGCTTCTTCCCTTGCTTTCAAAGCGAAATCTTCTTTATCAGATGCAAAGATTATTCCTCTTGATGAATTTACCAGCAAACCGCAATCCTTATTAAGACCATATTCAGCAACTTCTTTTAAACTACCTCCTTGTGCTCCCACTCCGGGTATTAGAAGAAAATGATTCGGCACAATCTTTCTGATTTCTTTAAGCATTTCAGCTCTTGTAGCTCCAACAACAAACATAGTGTTTTCAATTGAACCCCATTTTGTTGTTTTTTCTATCACCCTTTCAAACAATCTCCGAACTCCAAACTCCGAACTCTGAACTGATAATTGCTGAAAATCATCTGCTCCTTTATTTGAAGTAAGTGCAAGAACAATCATCCATTTATCTTTGTAAGAAAGAAAAGGGCTGACTGAGTCCTCTCCCATATAAGGCGCAACTGTAACAGCATCAAAATTAAAACCTGATGAAGCATCATCAAAGAAAGCTTTTGCATATTGCTGTGAAGTATTTCCTATGTCACCTCTCTTCGCATCTGCAATTGTGAAAACTTTTTCTTTTAAATCATTAAGATATTTAATTGTCTTCTCAAGACTTTGCAAACCCTTGATTCCTCTGCTCTCATAAAAGGCAAGGTTCGGTTTGTATGCTACACATAAATCATTTGTAGCATCTATTATCTGTTTATTAAATTCAAAAACAGGGTCAGCATTGCTTAATAGATGTTTTGGAATCTTTGTTATATCACTGTCAAGTCCTATACAAAGGAATGATTTCTTTTTCTTTATTGTATCAATGAGTTCTTGTCTGTTCATAAATCAGAAGTTGTAATTTAAAACCTAAAATTAATTCATTTATGATTGATAATTATTATTCAGCCACAGAAACTTTAAGTCTTTCAGCATTTTCAGCAAGCTGGAGGGCGTCAATAACTTGTTGTATATTTCCGTCGAGTGCGGAAGAAAGGTTATAAAGTGTTAAGCCAATGCGATGGTCAGTAATTCGGCTTTGTGCGTAATTGTATGTTCTTATCTTAGCAGAGCGGTCGCCGGATGAAACCATAGTCTTACGTTTTGAGGCTATTTCATCCATGTATTTTTTATGTTCAAGGTCGTAAAGTCTTGTTCTGAGAACTTTAAGAGCCTTGTCATAATTCTTCATCTGAGATTTCTCATCCTGACAGGTAACGACTATTCCGGAGGGTTTATGTGTTAAGCGTATGGCTGAATATGTAGTGTTAACGGATTGTCCACCGGGACCTGATGAGCAAAAAGTATCTTTCCTAATATCTTCAGTTTTCAATTCAATGTCAAATTCCTCTGCTTCAGGGAGAACTGCAACTGTGGCAGCAGATGTATGTATCCTTCCCTGGGTTTCAGTCTGCGGAACTCTCTGCACGCGGTGGACTCCTGATTCGTATTTCAACTGACCATATACATTTTCTCCTGTTACATCAAAAATGATTTCTTTGAAACCTCCCATCGTTCCTTCGGACTGACTAACTAATTCAATCTTCCATTTCTTTGCTTCACAGTATTTGGAATACATCCTGAAAAGGTCGCCGGCAAATATACTTGCTTCATCGCCTCCTGTTCCGGCTCTTATTTCCATTATAGCGTTCTTTGCATCTTCGGGGTCTTTGGGCAGCAATAATACTTTTATGTCTTCATCAAGTTTTATTTTTTTTGCATTGAGTTCATCAAGTTCTTGTTTTGCAAAGTTTTTGAATTCATCATCTTTTTCAATGGAAAGCATTTCTTTAGTAGAATTTATATCTGCTATTACCTTAGCGTATTCCTTATATGCATCAATAACAGGGGTTAATTCCTTGTAATCTTTATTCAACTTTATAAAACGCTTCATATCCGACATCACGTCAGGTTCATTCATTTGCTTAGCTATTTCTTCATAGCGTTTATGTAAAGATTCTAATTTTTGGAGCATTGTTTAAAATAAATTAAGCCGGCAAAATTAATCAATTTGCTGATTCAAAGATTAAAAAGCTAAGTTTATTCCTAGGGTAGGCATTATAGGTAATTGATAAACTTTCTCATTAGTAATGCGGTCAACATAAAATATATTTTTTCTATCATAAACATTTATAACCGAAGCATTGATAACAAGATTAGAATTTTTACCAATATAAAATTTCTTTTTTAACGAAAAGTCTAAACGGTGGTAATATGGCATGCGTCCTCCGTTATATGTATCATATATAAAAGCCAAATCTCCATTGTCATGTGTGTAATTACTGTTAATACCATTATTAAGATTAAGTTTTTCATATACTCCCTGTGTTTTAGTAAATGGAAAGCCGGAACCTAAATTCCATCTTACACCAACTTCCCAATCAAGGCTTTTACCAAATTGATAGGATGCAACAAAATTAGCATTATGCCTGCGGTCATAATAAGGAACATAATGATTTATACCGTCAAATAAATTAACATATCCCAATGAATAAACTCCATATATATATATCTGTTTATAATCGTATTTAAACGTTATATTAAAACCTTCAGCATCACCATCTACTATTACAAAATCCTTAACATAATATTCCGGTTTGCCAACTGCCCTTGCATCTTCACTATTATATAATTTATTTTTATTAAGAGATATTAACTGTGAAAAATTCTTGTAATATACTTCAGCATTAAGTGAAAGATGATTCAGTAAATCAAATTCTATTCCAAATATTGCGTGTTGTGCTTTTTGCAAATGATTATTAATCTTCTTTCCATTAAACTCTGAAGAAATATTATCAGGAGTAGCCACAAAACCATAGAAAAGATTTACAACATCCCTGTCGTAAGTCGCAGATATTAGATTCTGGGAATACAGCCCTCCTGCTGCCTTTAGTCTTATCCTGTCTGATAGATTAAATTTAACTGCTAAGCGGGGCTCGGGAGAAAAAGCAGATAATGAACCATAATAATGTATACGGAAGCTTGGTTCTAAAAGAAATTTCCCCCTGGTCATCTTATATTTCACATAGCTCCCGAATTCAGTAGAATTTGCTGGTTGATTAATTTTTATACCTAAAGTATTGTGGAATACAAAATCTGTGTTAATTCCAAGCAGTTCTATTCCATATTTTACCGCATCCTTGCCAAGAAAATAAGTAAAATGTAAGCCAAGGTTAAAGCCTCTTATTTCACTTGTACGGGGGGCACTGCTCAATTCATCAAGGGATATTTTATAATCTGAATAAGCAAAAACACCTTCCATTATAACAGGAGATTTATCAGGAATTACCATAAAATTTGTGCCTGCTCCTATATTTTTCCAGTGAAAATCTGCTAATGTTTGATAGTTATTCACCTTGTCACCAAAATTAAACCCGAATATATTGAGCTGGCTGCCATTATTACTTTCAAATGATACTTTCCCGTATAAATCAGTGTAATCAAAGGGTAAACCATCTTTATTTACATATTTATATAAAACCTTAGAACTCTGACTCAGGTAAGAATTTTTAGCAGATAAAATAAATGAAGCATTCCCCTGAGTAGAATCCTTTTGCCTTTTCATTGGTCCCTCCAATAAAAGCCGGCTGCCAAATGTTGTTACTTCTGCTTTACCTGCATACCTGGTTTTATTGCCATTGCGGGTTTTAATATCCATGACAGATGATATCCTGTCTCCATATTCTGCTCCAAAACCTCCTGTATATACATCTGCACTCCTCAGTATATCTGTATCAAACACAGAAAAAAGACCTATTGAATGAAATGGATTATAGATTATCATCCCATCAAGCAACACCTCATTTTGTACCGGGGAACCACCGCAAATATATAACTGTCCTCCCTGGTCGCCTGTAAATATAACCCCTGGCAATACCTGTAAATATTGGGCAATATCAGCTTGCCCACCCATACCTGGTATCTGATATATTTGTTTAGGCGTTATCTTTTGTAATGAAACTTTTGTTTCCGTTTTGTCCTCTTCCCTTTTACCTGATATGTCTACTGCCTTCAATTGTATTACTGATTCCTTTATATAAAACTTTTTAGTCATCACATCTTCATTCTTAAGAGTAACAGGCAGCTTTAAAGTATCATAACCAATTCCTGAAATTATTAGAGTATAAGTACCTGCCGGTATTTTACTGATTATAAAATACCCATTATCACCTGACAACGCACCTATCTGTGTTTTATTAAGATAAACATTTATATATGGAATAGGTTCTCCTGAATTTTTCAGATATACAAATCCCCTTATCGTTGCATATTGCGCAAACAATGAAGAACAAAATATAAATGATAAAAAAATTATAATTAATGATTTTTTTGAAATCATAAACTTTAATCTATTAACAAGTTTTTTTTCAAATTAAGTGCACAAAGATAAATAAAATTAGTTCAATATTAATTGACTTTTTACTTACAACTTACGACTTTTAAATTGTGTCCACATCTATAATTATCCTGACAGACTTATAGGTCATGTTAAAATAAATAAGTTTCTCCTTTAATTTTGATTTATATGATGCGATAGATGTGTCTTTTTCAATCTTTATAAGTATATCCTGCAAATATAAATTTTTAATCCTTGAAACAACAGGAAATACAGGACCTAACACACGATTAATAAAGATACGTTTTAATGTTTTAGTTAATTCGTTTGAAGCTTTTTCAACTAATTCCTTGTCCTTATGCTTTAAAGTAATTTTTATTAGCTTGAAAAAAGGCGGGTAATTGTAGGTCATTCTTTCTGTTAGCTGGCTTTTGTACATCCCTGTATAATCATGATTTACCACAAACCTGATAACTTTATGTCCGGGATTATAAGTCTGTATTATAACCCTCCCCTGCTTGTTCTTCCTGCCGGCACGACCGCTCACCTGCGTTAGTTGCTGATAGCTGTGCTCAAACGTCCTGAAATCAGGAAAATTCAGCATATTGTCGCCATTCATAATTCCAACTACCGACACATTATCAAAATCAAGTCCTTTTGTAACCATCTGGGTTCCTACAAGAATATCTATCTGTCTTTCCTGGAAGTCGTATATTATCTGTTGATAAGCATGTTTTGAACGTGTAGAATCTAGGTCCATCCGTTTGACACGCGCCTCTGGAAAAAATATAGGTAATTCATCTTCTATCTTTTCTGTTCCGAATCCTTTCATCTTTATATTATTACCTCCGCAAGCAGGACATAAATCCGGAATATTAGCAGTATAGCCGCAATAATGGCATCGCATGAGATTATTTTGCTTATGATAGATGAGAGTTACATCACAGTTCTTGCATCGTGGTGTCCAGTCGCACTGACCACATTCAAGCCGCAAAGAAAAACCTCGTCTGTTCTGGAATAAAATTACCTGTTCCTTTTTGTCAAGCGCATCTTTTATACAATCAAGCAATACCTGCGAAAAATGTGATTTCATTTTCCGTTTTTGATATTGCTCTTTTATATCAACTACTATTATTTCCGGCATCTTGACATTTCCAAACCTTGTGTTAAGCTCCACCAAAGCGTATTTGCCTGTCTCTGTATTATAATAACTTTCTACAGAAGGCGTAGCCGAACCAAGAAGAGTTTTTGCATTATGAAGCTTTGCCAGATAGATGGCTGCATCCCTTGCATTATAACGTGGTGCAGGGTCATACTGCTTATACGAAGTGTCATGTTCCTCATCTACTATTATTAATCCTAAGTTTGAAAAGGGCAAAAGCATCGCAGACCTCGGTCCAAT
>CAZMDE010000034.1:10706-14677 GCA_964564355.1 uncultured Bacteroidales bacterium
ATTATATCATAAGTATTCAATTCATCCCTTTTTAAACTTTGAACTCTGAACTTTGAACTCTGAACTATATTCTTCCACACCTCCGCTCTCTCATCTTTCGTAAATTTTGAATGATAAACTCCAATACTATTTCCAAAAAACTTTTTCAAACGCATGATAAGCTGTGTAGTTAAAGCAATTTCCGGCACAAGATAAAGTATTTGCTTGCCCTGTTTTTGTACTTCTTTAATAAGCTTTACATAGATTTCTGTCTTACCGCTTGACGTAACTCCATTTAATAATACAACATCCTTTTTTAAAAATGAATCAAGAATTTGTTGATAAGCAATGCTTTGTTCTTTATTTAGTTCAATATTGTTAATTGCTGATTGCTCATTGTTAATTGTTAATTGTTCAAGCCTGCTGATGTGTTTACTATAAATTTCAAGAATCCCCTTTTTAATTAAGCTGTTTAAAGAAGCATCTGAAGACTTTGGATGTTCCATTAATTCAGAACGACGAACCTCTGTAAATGATACTATATTGTTTTTATCTTCTAATTGCTTTTCGTTCTTGGCTCTTCGCTCTTCGCTAAATTTTGAAAGGTGAAGATAAAGCATCAGTAGTTCTAATTGCTTATATGCTTTTTTTTCAAGCTGGTCAAATATTTCCTTTAGCTTTGTTTCATTCTCATAATCCTTGGTCAAACGAATATATTTTACAATCTTTGGTTTGTAATTATCTGACAATTGTTCCTCAACAACAACCACTCCCTTTTCAATCAAAGACTTTATAAGCGGTATAACATTTTTCTGATTAACTATCTTTGAAATATCAGATATAGTAAGTATTTGTTGAATCCCCAAAGCTTCATAAACAAGATATTCTTTATCATTTAATAATGATAAATCATTATTAAATGTGGCACTTAATGTAATTTTTGTTTCACTGGCAAGCTTTAAAGAAGATGGTAATGCAGCATTCATAACCTCTCCTTTTGTGCACATATAATACTCAGCAATCCATTCCCAGAATCTCAACTGTATATTATTAACTATAGGCTCTGTATCAATTACTGATAATATTTCTTTAGCCTTATAGTTTTCTGGAGGATTATTATGAATATTATGTACTAATGCGCTATAAAACTTTTGCTTTCCAAATTGCACCACTACTCTTTGTCCTTGCTTAACCTGCTCGGCAAACTGAACAGGTATTCTGTAAGTAAACAAATCCTTTAATGGTAAAGGCAATAATACATCAGCAAATAAATCAGACATGAGTTACAAGTAGAAAAAATGAATCTACAAAGATAATTATTTAGCATAAAGGATGACATCGCTCAAAGCGATGTCATCCCTAAAAATAATACTAAATAAACTTAAATTGCGTTTTATCAGTTCACATTTTTTAAATATCAAAACTAATAATCTTATTTTTGCAAAAAATTTAATTAATACATTTATATGGAAAGAGTAGAAATAGAAAATAAAGTAAAAGGAGTTATTGAAAAGATTAAACCAGCTCTTCAGGCTGACGGAGGAAGTATTGAATTTGTAAATATGACTGATGACAATGTAGTTAATGTAAGACTGCTCGGTGCATGCGGTTGCTGTCCTTATAGTCTTGTAACTCTTAAACAAGGGGTTGAAGTTGCTATAAAGGAAGAAGTTCCGAGTGTGAAATCTGTTGAAGCAGTAAACTAAATTATTAATTTTGAATGCTGGATGATGAATTAATTGAAAATTCTATTTTCATTCAGCATTCATAATTCATAATTCCTAATTTACCACGATCCGCCTGCGCCGCCTCCGCCAAAGCCGCCCCCGCCAAAACCACCGAAGCCTCCGCCACCGCCTCCTCCGAAGCCTCCGCTACCGGAAGAAAAATTACCCCAGTGACCGCCGCTGCTGCCTTGATTACTCATCATTGCTAACCAGAATAATGTCCAGAAAGGGATTTTGCCTTTTGAGGAATAATTAGATGCAGCTCCTGAAAATCCTTTTCCCAGAAAAATTACAACAATTACAAATATAACAATAAGCATCGGAATAATGCCCGGACTCTTTTTCCTGTTTTGTGCTACTTTCTTATTGTACTCTGAAGCTGGAAATTCTTTTTTTGCAAGAGATATTAAAACATTAGTAGCAGCATCAAGTCCTTTATAAAAGTCATTATTTCTGAAATTCGGCAGTATCTCATTTTCTACAATATTCTTACAGGTTGCATCTGGAATTACTGGTTCTAAGCCATAACCCGGTGCTATAAAAACTTTTTTCTCTCCCTTGCCCCCCGTAGGTTTTATAAGTATTACCACACCGTTGTTTTTGCCCTTTTGTCCTATCCCCCACTTCTCGCCAAGCCTTTGCGCGTAGTCAGCAGGTTCATAATCATTAAGTGTATTTACTATAACTATTGCTATTTGTGTTGAAGATGCCTCATTAAATGAAACAAGCTTTGATTCTAATTTGTTTATTTCATCAGCATTCAAAACACCGACATAGTCATTTACTAAACGTGGAGGATTCGGCTTCTCAGGAATATCCTGCGCAGACACAAAAGCAATTCCAATAAATAAAAGAACAAGTGCTAATATGTATTTTAATTTAAACATCTTATTTGTTCATCTTTAAATTTATAAATTTTTAAATTGTTCGATTATTTCCCAAAACTAATTTCATCCGCCAATTCATTAACATCATCTTTCTCATAAGGAAAATGCTTTTTCAGATGTTCTCCCGCCATTTCAATACCCTTACACAGACCCTCTGTAAACTGACCTTCCTTAAAATGAGCTAAAAGTGTTTCCTTAACACTATCCCAGAAATTCTCAGGTACAACAGCATTAATCCCTGCATCTCCAATGATTGCATACTTTTTATTCTTTATTGCTAAATAAAACAAGACTCCATTTCGGAGCTTAGTTTTATGCATATCAAGCTTTTTAAACATATAAGCTGCCCTGTCTAATACATCGCCTTTAAAATTCTCTTCTATATGCAACCTTATTTCACCCGATGTATCATGCTCTGCATGCTTTATCGCATCAAGAATATTCTGCTGCTGCTCTTCAGTAAAGAAACTTTTCACACTCATAAGATAAACATTAAATGTATTTATTTCTATATTTCTCTGTGTAACTCTATGGTTTCTCTGTGCAACTCTGTGTAACTTTTTTTTTTAAATCCACAAATTTAGATACAGAATCTAATTACTAAACTCAACCTTTGGTGCTTTCTCAGCAGTAGCTTCAGCTTTAAAATATGCCTTTTTACTAAAACCAAACGAAGTTGCTATGATATTTTTTGGAAAACGTCTTAAGAAAGTATTGTAATCCTGTGCAACTTCATTAAATCTCCTGCGTTCAACAGCAATCCTGTTTTCAGTGCCTTCGAGTTGTGCCTGTAATTCAAGAAAATTCTGATTAGCTTTAAGGTCGGGATAACGCTCAACTACTACCATAAGTTTGGCAAGAGCTGAACTAAGATTTCCCTGGGCAGCTTGAAATTGTTTTAATGATTCCTCATTTAGATTTTGTGGATTGATATTGACAGAAGTTGCTTTCGCACGCGCTTCTATCACTTGGGTTAGTGTTGACTTCTCAAAATTTGCATAACCCTGCACTGTCCTCACAAGGTTTGGTATAAGGTCAAGCCTTCTCTGATAGACATTTTCCACCTGTGCCCATTGAGAACTGACTCCCTCGTCTCTTGACACTAATCCATTATAGCTCGATGTAATCCAGCTTATGAGTAAAAATAAAAATACTGCAACTACAATAACAATTAACCATCCTTTTTTCATAACTATTAATTTAAATTAGATTTTTTTACAAAATTAAAAATAAAATTACCTTGATAACTCTATTATATCAAAAATATTGCCTTAATATGAATATGGACAAAAAGTCATACTTACAAATGTAAATCGGACATTTTTTCAGTCAACCCCTCATTTTTTCCACTTGGCAAACACTTTGACAAAGAGAAGGG
>CAZMDE010000035.1:0-14446 GCA_964564355.1 uncultured Bacteroidales bacterium
TTCCTCAGATAGATGTGGATATGATTGCAATAAATCTTTTATTGTTGCTCCTTCTGATAATTTTCTCAGAATAGTTTCTACTGTTATTCTTGTTCCTTTGATTACAGGTTTTCCAAGCATAATCTTAAAGTCAGATATTATTCTTTCTTTGTAATTCATACTATTTAATTTTAATACAAAAATAATAGTTTTTATTATTCTAAATTTTTTAATTTTACCTGATTAATAAGTAACTTTGCTAAGCTCTGTGTTTCTCTATGTTCTCTGTGCCTCCATGGTAAATTATTTATCAGCGATTGAAAATCCGCTTAATCTCTGCGTTCAAATGATACGGGCATTTCTTATACAATTTTCAAGTTATCTAAATTGATTTTCAAACCTGTTTTAAGTATTTCAAAAGCAAAAGGATTATCATTATTAAAATCTGATTCCTCAATAGGATGAGGCTCAATATATGTTTCATCTGTATTTCTTCTAAGATTTAGCATATCAACCTGTGTATTTATCAAATCATTTATTCCGCTTATAACTAAAGCCAAATCTATATCACTATCTTTGGTGTAATTGCCTTTTGCATAAGAACCAAAAATGTAAGCCTGCTTTATATTATAATTATGCTTTATCAGGTTTATTATATAATCATTAGTTACTTTAATAGCAAATCTTTTATCCATAGTCTTAATTCTATAATTTTATTAATCCATAATTCAGTATATTCAGGAGTGCTCTTTTTATAAAATGCTGATTTATAATTGTCATACCTTGCATTAATATTAAAAGTTGATAAAGTATTAAGCTGTGCTGGAAGTTAGAAGGCTGGAAGCTGTAATAATATTATAAAACTTCAAATTGCCTTTTAACCCTGACATATTTTTTTTGATAAAATTTATCTTTACTTTTTTCAGGCTTAATATTTTCATTGTCAAGAAAACTTATTGAACTTCCTTCTGGAATTTTATCAAGAATATCAGGCGTACTTATTATTTGCTCAATAAAATCTCCTGCAAGGATTATATCTTTTTTTATTTGTTCTTTATTATTCATTTTTTATCTTTTTTAAAAATTGTTCTTTATACCATTCCCATTTATCTTCAATATCCTGTCGTGCAAATGAAAAAGCATACTTTAAATCAGGAACATCAATTGCTTTCTTTTCTTTATCTCCTTTTGGTGATATTATATCTCTGTGAAAAAAACCATGAGAGCAATCATATCTAACTATTCCTAACCATTTATTTTTAATTATTATCTCGAACTGAACAACCAGATTTATTATTTTACCTTTATCTTTAATAAATCTAACTCTTATTCTGTCTTTATATTGGTTACCAAGATATATATAAAACTCTTTTTCGTTCAACTTTCTTATATTTTAATGCAAAATTACTAATTTTATTTATTCTAAATTTTTTAATTTTACCTGATTAATTCATTAACTTTGCTAAGCTCTGTGTTTCTCTGTGTTCTCTGTGCCTCAGTGGTGAATTTGTATAGCTAAGCTCTGTGTTTCTATATGTTCTCTATGCCTCGGTGGTGAATTTTTATATCAGCGATTAAAAATCCGTTTTATCTGAGTGACTCGAACTATCCTCGGACTATCTTCGAACTATCTTCGGACTATCTACGAACAATCTCACATTAATGTATTGTAAATTAACAATCTATAATATGTGATATAACAATATATAATAGATAGTTTAATTATTGAACCCCTACTTTATTTATTTAGTCTGTGGTCTTTTACTCCTCTTCTCTAATCTCCAATCTCTATTTTCTGTTGTCTGTGGATTTTTATAATTTCCAAATTATCAAATTATCAAATTATCAAATTGACAAATTAACCTTACTTTTGCCTTTCAAATTATCAACCGAACGAAGTGAGCTCATGAACACCTTTAAAATAATTGTTTAGTGAATAAATTATCAAATTACCAAATTACCAAATTATCAAATTACCAAATTACCAAATTACCAACCGAACGAAGTGAGCTCATGAACACCTTTAAAATAATTGTTTAGTGAATAAATTATCAACCGAACGAAGTGAGCTCATGAGCACCTTAATATAAAGTTATTATTGCGAATAAATTATCAAATTACCAAATTATCAACCGAACGAAGTGAGCTCATGAGCACCTTTAAAATAATTGTTTAGTGAATAAATTACCAAATTAAATTTAATCTCTATGAAAAATATAATTTATTTGAGTCTTTTAATCTTATCAATCTTTTTATCTTCTAACATGTTTTCACAGGATGTCCAGGTACCTAACGGAGGGTTTGAAAACTGGAATTCTAATATCCTTTTTTATAATCCAACAGGATTTTATACCTCAAACAATGATGCATCTAATTTAAGTTTTATAAATGTAAGCAAATCAACTGATAAATACCAGGGTACTTATGCAGTGAAAATTGAAACTAAAGGGACAATTGATTTTATAAACCCGGGTAGTATTGTTTCCGGCGAGCCTAATCCAATTCTTGGAGATGACCCATATATTGGAGGTTTTCCTTTTTCTTATATACCGGATTCAATCACCGGGTATTTTAAATATAATTTAACTGGTAATGACAGTGCTATAATATTTGTTATTTTCAAAAATAATGGACAGTATATTAATACAAATTATGATGTATTTAAAATATACGGCATACAAGAAACTTATAAAAAATTAAGCTTTAAAATTAGTAATCTGTCCGAAACTCCTGATAGCGTAATTATTGGTATTATGTCAAGCAATCCGAATGGCGCTTCGAATAACCCCGGCAATTGGATAATAGCTGATAATATAAGTTTAGTTTCTGGAACTTCTTCTTCACTTATTCCAAACGGGGATTTTGAAAACTGGACTCCTGCAACAAGGGAAGATGTTGAAAATTGGGATAATTTGAGCACATATATACCTATAAACACGCAGTCTTACTGCTCTAAATCATCTGATAAGAATAACGGAAGCTTTGCTGTAAATATATCTACAACTGAATTAGAAATTAATGTAAATTTCAAACCTGTTAGCTATATTACAACAGGAGAATTTATATTAGATAACCTGAAAGCTGCTAAAACTATTGCCAAGGGTGGTTTTAAAGTTACCTCAAATCCTGACTCTTTATCTTTTTATTATAAGTATGATAATATTAACAATGAAAATGACAGAGCTTTGATACAGGTGTCTTTTATAAAATATGGACTGGATTTCGGTAAAACCCAGGTAACACTGGAGCCTACAGATATATATCAAAAAGTAAGTTTTAAAGTTAATATTGGCAATGCTTTAAACCCTCCCGGCACTATAGCTGATACTGCTAATATTATTTTGTCTTCAAGTGATTACTTTTATCCTGACAATATTGGCATAGGTAATTCGCTGATTGTGGATGATATTAAGTTTGTGTATAAACCTACTGCTTATAAAATCAGCGGAACTGTCACCTATGATAATGCTTCTGCAAGCCCACTGACTAATAATATCAGGATATATCTTAAAAATACTGAAAACAAGAAATTTGTTGACTCTGTCTTTACAGATGATAAAGGAAATTACCAGTTTAATAATGTGGTCAGTGGAACATACTCACTCGAATCTAAGACAACAAAAAGATGGAGACAATGCAAACCATCTGATGCTTTGATAGTAAATCGCACATATATTGGACTTAATGTGGTCAAATCTGATTTAAGAAAAAAGGCTGGAGATGTGAATAATAATACTAAATTACAGCCTTCTGATGCCCTGATAATAAACAGGAGATATATAAACATTATTCGTTCATTTATAATCCCGGACTGGATTTTTGAAAACCCTACAGTAATTGTTATTGATGCAGATAAAATTGTCAATTTTAAAGGCATTTGTACAGGAGACATCGGAGGTCTTTACACTCCACCGGCAAAATAAACTTATTTCACAACAAGACTTTTTATTGAGCCAATGCCGACGGATTGCTAACGGTGTGCTAACGGTGTGCTAACGGTGTGCTAAAATTATATTCTCGTTACTGGAGCCTGTCCCGATTTATCAGGAACTAAAGACTTTGACTATATTAGTTATAAATATGTTATATCTTTGACATCATTATTAGTATTAATTATTAAGTCATTTACTAAATTACCAATTTACTAAATTACTCAGAAAGTATGAGTCGTTCGCAGGTTAAAATTATTAACAGGGAGATAAGCTGGCTGCAGTTTAATGACAGGGTATTGCAGGAAGCTGCAGATGTGAAAACTCCTTTAATTGACAGATTAAAATTCCTTGGTATATTCTCAAATAACCAGGATTCATTTTTCAGCGTAAGAGTGGCTACAATCAACAGGTTAATAAGCTTAACAAAGAAAAAACCTGACCAAAAAATTGGCTTTAATCCTGTCAAAATATTAAAACAAATTAATAAGACAGTCATTAATCAACAGGATAAATTCAATGAGATTTATAAAGATATCTTATTTAACCTTGAGAAGGAAAATATATTTGTAGTTAATGAAGACCAGCTTAGTCAAGAGCATGGTGAGTATGTGAAAAATTATTTTCATAACGAAGTTAGACCTAATATCTTTCCTGTGATGTTTAAGAACATTAGCGACAGCTTTGCTCTAAAGGATAATTTTATATATCTGATAATAGAGCTTGTAAAGCAGGAAATTGACGGGTTACAGAAAAGCAGCTATGCAATAATTGAAGTGCCAACCGATAAATTGCAGAGATTTATCATACTACCGCAAAAAGATAATAAGAAATATATAATCATATTAGAGGATATTATTAGATATTGCCTGGAAGACATATTCGGATTATTTGATTATTATAAATACAGGGCTTATACTATTAAAATAACAAGAGATGCAGAAATTGACCTTGACAATGATGTATCAAAAAGCTTTCTGGAACTTATGTCAGCAAGCATTAAGCAAAGGAAAATTGGAAGACCTGTAAGACTGATTTATGATGAGTCAATGCCTGCACAAATGATTAAAATATTGACTGAAAAATTCAAAATCAAAAAAACCGATACTATTATAAGCGGCGCCAGATATCATAATTTTAGGGATTTCATGAAATTCCCGAATATAGGGGCAAAAAGGTTTAAATACGAAGTTTTTATACCTTTAGTTCATAAAGATATGCCTCATGGTAAAAGCATATTGGCAGCAATAAAAGAAAAAGATATATTACTTCACTACCCGTATAATTCTTTTAACTATTTAATTGACCTTCTGAGAGAGGCTTCAATAGACCCAAAGGTCAAATCAATTAAAATGATATTATACAGGGTGGCGTCTTTATCAAATGTTATTAACGCACTTATTAATGCGGCAAGAAACGGAAAATCGGTTACAGTCTTCCTAGAGCTGCAGGCAAGATTTGATGAAGAAGCAAATATATACTGGTCAGGCAGGTTGCAGGACGAAGGAGTTAAGATAATTCATACTATACCCGGTCTGAAAGTTCATTGCAAGCTGCTGCTTATCAAAAGAACCGAGCAAAACAACCTGGTTTCTTATGGTAATATTTCAACAGGTAATTATAATGAAGAAACTTCTTTGACCTTCTCTGACCTAAACCTGTTCACAGCTAACAAATCCATCACATCAGAAATTGACAAGGTGTTTTCTATGTGCGAGACGACTTATAAACCAATACGTTTCTCTCACCTTATAGTTTCTCCCCTTGGTATGAGAAAGTTTTTTATAAAAATGCTGACAAACGAAATAAAAAATGCCAGAGCAGGCAAAAAAGCATATGCTATAATTAAGCTAAACAGCCTTGTTGATGAAGATATAGTTAAAAAACTTTATCAGGCAAGCGGGGAAGGTGTTAAAATTAAATTGATTGTAAGAGGTATCTGTATATTAATTCCCGGAGTAAAAGGATTAAGCGAAAATATTGAAGGTGTAAGCATAGTTGACAGGTTTCTGGAACATTCAAGACTAATGATTTTCTGCAACGGGGGTAATGAAAAATATTATATTTCATCTGCAGACTGGATGACACGTAACTTTGACCACAGGATAGAAGTTGCTGCTCCTATTTATAGTAAAGACATTCAGAAGTATTTGAAAGAAATGCTTACATTAGAATTAAATGATAATGTTAAAGCTAGAATAATAAATATTGATGATACTAATGAATACAAAAAGTCTATCTCAAAAAAGCATATAAGGTCACAGACAGAAACTTATAATTTATTACAAAAACATTTCAGTTAAGCGGTTAATTAGTCTATTAATTCGCTTCAACATATTTTTAAATTCAGGCTTTTTAGTAATAATTCAAATATTTTTTCATAGTTTTGCAATATGATGATGAAGTATTTTTATTTGGTAATATTTATGGTTATGTTATTTATTTTAACAATAACAACCAAAGATGCCATAGCTGAAAACAGATATATTACATCTGATACCTCAACAGTAAATAAGTATATAAAATTAAGTTTTGAAGACAAAGCGTTTGTTCCCTTTGTTATTTATAATAGTTTAGAAGCATTAGAACTGGCAAAAAAAATTAAATATAATAAAGGGATAGATAACATATATGAATTAAGAATTTGGAATGACGAATTAGGAATAAAAAAAGCAACTTACAATCTACGATTTATATTAAATAATGATATAAACCTGAGCATAATTTTATTCGACAGTTTAGGGTATTATTACGTAAGAGAAGGACAGCTTGATAAAGCTATTAATTGTTTTAGGAGAGCAGAGGCACTCGTTGAAAACGTGCGACAGCAAGAAAACAGGAAGGATGTCATCCCTGAAGCATTAAGAAAATCAGTTTTAGATGGTATTGCGGTTTGTTATAAAAAAATTGGAAATAAATATTTCTCTATGCAAGCGTTTGAGATTTCTTTAGAATATCAAAATAAAGCATTGTCAATATATAAAGGATTGAATAATAAAATAGGAATAGCAAGCTGTTATAATAATTTAGGCATATCCTATATTAATATTGGCAATAATTTTCTTGGATTAGATTATTTATTAAAGGCTTTAAAAATAGCTTAGGATTTAGATTTTAACCCGGGAATTGCAAATTGCAACCTGAATATTGCAATTATTTATACAAAAGAAAAAAATTATTTAAAAGCACTGGGTTATATAGAAAATGCTATAAAAATTTATAAAAAAATTAAAAATAAAACAGGTATTTTAAATTGTTATAATTCATTTGGGAATATATATTCTGAACAGGGAAATTATATCAAAGCCATAGAAATTTATGAAAATGCTTTAATAATGAGTGAGGAGCTACAGAACGAATACAACTTGTGTAAGGTTTTAAATAATATTGGAGATGTTTATATACATAAGGCAAATTATCATAAAGCGCTTGAATATCTTAATAAGGGATTGGTTATTTATAGAAAGAATAAAGATAAGGTAACTCAGCAATATTTGTTTATTAATATAGCAAATACATATTTTAATTTAAAAAGATATGACGAGTCATTAGAATATACTATAAAAGCACTGGAATTAAAGGATGAGATAAAAAACTTTTCTATAGAAAATCTTGGATATAAACTATTAAAAGACATATACAGTATAAAAGGTAATAAAACGAAAGCTTTAGAGTATGCAGATTTATACAAAAGCACGGGAGACAGTCTTTTTAATTCTGAAAGAAGCAAAAAGATATTTGAGATTCAATCCAGGTATGATTCAGAGAAAAAAGAATTTAAAATTACAAAACTGGAACAGGAAAAACTAATTCAAGATTTGAATTATAAAAATCTAAAAGAAAAAAAGAAAAACCAGGTGATTATTTTCTCAGTAATAATATTTTGTTTATTTCTTATCATTTTATTAATATTTGGCCTTTATAATCGCTTTAAATTAAGGCAAAAAAATATCATTGAACGTGAAATGGCTTTACAGAGAGAGCTACAATATCATGAGATTATAGATGCTCAGGAAAAGGAAAGGAAGCGAATAGCAGAAGATCTTCATGACAGTTTGGGACAGATGCTTTCGACGATAAAACTGCATATGGAAAGTGTTGAATACAATCCCAAATTTGATTCAGCAGAAAATCACAAGGTACTTAAAAACACAATAGGTTATGTTGATGAAGCATGCAATGAAGTAAGAAATATTTCTCATCACCTGATGCCTGAAGCCTTAATAAGATCGGGACTTATGCCTGCTATAGGTGACATGATTGATATAATTAATAAGACAAAAAAAATAAAAATTGATTTTACAAACAATGGTTTTGAAAAACGTTTAAATGAATCTACAGAAATAAATATTTACCGCATGATACAGGAATTGATTGGGAATGTCATCAAACATTCGCAGGCAACTCAAATGGAGATTAACTTATCTCAAGAGAACGAGCATGTTCTATTAACAATAATTGATAATGGCAAAGGTTTTGATCAGGCAAAAATAAAGGAAACTAAAGGAATTGGATGGAAGAACATTTATTCACGGCTTGCAATACTGGATGGTAAAATTGATATTCATTCAGAAATAAATAAAGAAACAAAAATAAGTATTAATTTTACAGTATAAATGGGTTGTCAAATTTGACAGATTTAGAAATAAAAAGTTTATAAAAGAATGAGTGAAAATATACATCAACCCCTGGATGTACTTATTGTTGAGGATCATCAAATGTTTATTGACGGCATGAAATTGCTGTTAAAACAAAATCAGCGGATAAACATTATATATGAAGCCCTGAACGGAAAAGCTGCACTTGAAATCATTAAGGTTAAAAATATTGACCTGATGATAACTGATGTTAATATGCCCGAAATGTCAGGTTTGGAACTTACACGAATTATCAAAGCCAATTATCCAAATATAAAAATAATGGTTCTCAGTATGTATAACAATAAAGAAATGGTAAAGGACATTTTCGATACTGAAGCCGAAGGTTATATATTAAAAAACACAGGCAAACTGGAACTGGATAATGCAATTAACAAAATTGCAGATGGCGGCACTTATTACAGCAATGAAGTGCTGGCTATAATGATGACAGATTATAAAAAAGAAAAGAAAGAAAAAACAGAGATTCAGGATTTATCTGAAAGAGAAATAGAAATTTTAAAGCTTATCTGCCAGGAATGTACAACCGCAGAAGTAGCGGAAAAATTATTTATCAGCCCGTTTACTGTTGAAACTCACCGCAGGCATATGTTACAGAAAACAAATTCAAAAAATGTAGTTGGATTGATAAAACATGCAATAAAATACAACCTTATATAAATTCAGGATGTCAAGCTGACTATTAGCTATCAAATTCCTTCTTCCTATTTTTATTCCCATTTTTGATTTCATGACTCAGTCTTTAATCTTGTAACCTGAAATTCTCACAGTCTGAAAATCTTTCTTATACTCACTTTCTAGTATAACAAAATAACGACAAATGAGTATTGTGTACCCTATATTCATTATGTTATTTTGTATCATTATTTCAATTTGCTGATTTTAAGATTATTTTAATGAATAAATCTTTAGATATTCTTCTTGTAGATGATTATCAAATAGTCATTGAAGGCATAAAGTTATTACTAAAGAATAATCAAATTATAAACAATGTTTATGAAGCTCTTAACGGAATAGCTGCTTTAGATATATTAAAAAAACATGAGATTGACATAATCATAACGGATGTAAAAATGCCCGAAATGACCGGGTTGGAACTAATACAAATTATCAAAGCAAAATATCCGCTAATAAAAATTATAGTTCTTTCCACGTATAACGATATTAGCATTATCAAAGAAATTATAAATTTGAATGTTGAAGGATATATATTAAAAAATACAAGCAAGATTGAACTGGATAAAGCTTTAAATGAAATTGCTGCCGGCGGAAAATATTATTATAAGGAAATAAATATAGTCATTTAGTAAGTTAAATAAATAACAGACTAATATGAAAATAATAAAAAAAATTCCGGTTAAACAGCTTGTATTAATAAATTTGCTGTTAATGTTTTTGTATATTCAAAAAATATTTTCTCAACCCCCACCAATTGGGAATGTCAATAACAGGTTTTCTGGAAATGCATTAGCTGATGATACGGAAATAAGCAGTTTAATTTTTATTGGAGTTGTTTGTACAATCACTGCAATATTAGTTTTCATATTTGTAAAAGTAAAACATTTAAAAAACCGTAAAGCATAGTTTTTATTGATTAGAAAAGAAGTATGTGTAATAATTGGACTCAATACTGAAACAATATAAAGATATAATTATTAAATGAAAATATTAAAATATCCGGATAAAGAGGTTTGGAACTACCTACTACAAAGACAAATAAATGTTAATAGAAATGGTAATGGTTCTTTATTGTTAACAAGTATTATTTGCGATGTATTAAAAGAAATTCAGAGGGATGGTGATAAAGCTATAATTGAATTTGCAAAAAAATATGATAATATTGATTTGGAGAATTTTTCGGTTTCAAAAACCGAATTAAACAAAGCAACCTCTAATGTTAATCCAGGACTGAAAAAAGCAATTAATATTGCCAGGGAAAAAATAGAACTGTTTCATAAGCACCAAATCTGTGAGACAAAAATTATTGAAACTTCTCCCGGCGTAAAATGCTGGCAAAAATCTGTTCCTATTGAAAAAATTGGTATTTATATTCCTGGTGACGACATTCCTCTGTTTTCTTCTGTGTTAATGCATGTAATTCCAGCTAAACTTGCAGGCTGTAAGGAAATTGTTATATGTACGCCGCCTGATAAAAAAGGGAAAATATGTCCTAAAATTCTTTATACTGCTAATTTGCTTGGGGTAACAAAAATATTCAAGATAGGTGGGATACAGGCAATTGGCGCAATGGCTTTTGGAACAAAGACTGTTCCAAAGGTTGATAAAATATTCGGATATGGAAATAAATTTGTAGATGTTGCCAAGCAATTGGTTCTTTTTATGGATGTGGCAATAGATATGCCTTCAGGACCATCAGAACTCGCTGTTATTACAAATAATACAAGTAACCCGGCTTATATTGCTGCTGACATTTTATCACATACAGAATATGATGAAAACAGCGAGGTGTTAATCGTTACTGACTATGAACCAATAATTGAAAAAATAAACATTGAAATAAATAATCAGATAAAAAAGTTGCCCAGAAGAAAAATAGCCATAAAATCTCTCAGTAAGAGTAAGATAATTTTACTACGAAATCAGGATGAGGTTATAGATTTTATTAACTCTTATGCACCTGAAAGCCTGATAATAAGTACAGATAATTATAAAAATTTAGTTGACAGAATTTACAATGCGGGTTCTGTATTTCTTGGGCACTTTTCTCCTGTAAGCGCAGGGTGTTATGCTACAGGACCAAATCATACTCTCCCAACAAAAGGTTCGGCAAAAGTATTCAGCGGATTAAACATTGACAGCTTTATTAAAAAATTAACATTCCAGGAACTGACTAAAGAGGGTTTGAATAATATCAGTAACATAGTTTCTGCTATGGCAGATGCAGAAAATCTTTTTGGACATAAAAATGCTGTTAATATCAGATTATGTCAACCCGCTAATGAGATATGCAAAATAAAAAAGCTCTCGCTGATTACCTCAAATAACTAAAAACACAAAGAATGTAATAAAATAAATTACACATCTTGATAGTGATTTAGAATTAAATAAATAAGTAAATAATAAATTTAAGTATTTATTATTTTAGTCATAAACTTTAACTCTTAAAGCCTAATTTCTTATTATCCTTAATTTAGAAATTTGTATCAATGCTAAACAAATACTGATGATATTTTAATCCTTACCCCTTAATTCTATAACAGTAATTTCAGGGCTAATGCCAACTCTGGCAGGGATTCCCACAAAACCTAAGCCTGCATTTATATAAAGATATCTTTTTTTATTTTTGTATAACCCTAACCAATGGGAGTGCAAATAATTAACTGGACTATGTCTTACAATCCCCATTTGAAAACCATGGGTGTGTCCGGATAAAGTTAAATCAATATTAGTTTTAGGAAGAACCTCTCCATCCCAATGCGATGGGTCATGTGTAAGTAAAATTTTAAATATTGAACCTGGAAGCATCTTCATAGCTTTAGAGAGGTCTCCATACTTTTTAAATGGTGGCTTACCCCAATTTTCAACCCCGATTAAAGCAATAGAATCTTTATTTCTTTTTATAAAAGAATGTTCATTTAACAACACATGAAAGCCCATAGCTTTGCTTAATAATATCACATTTTCAGTATTTTTATCATCTCCTTTTACATTGTCAATTTTTCTGTAATCATTCATATCGTGATTACCGAGAATAGAATATTTGCCATAAGGTGATTTTATTTCTCTGAACATATCCACATAATCAAGTGCTTCATAAGATACAATATTTATGAGGTCTCCGGTAAAAACAACCAAATCTGCATTTTGTTTATTAATTAAATCAATTGCTTTATTCACAATGCTTTTATCATAAAAGCTGCCAAGATGAATATCTGATATCTGTACTATTTTGAAGCCATTAAATTCCGCAGGAAGATTATCATAATTTAAGGTTACATGTTTAACTTTATAATCAGTTTTTCCCCAAATTATGCCATACAGTATCAATAATAATAATGAAGAAGAAACAAGTAAACCTGCAAACCTAAGTCGTAAGTTGAGAGTTGAAAAAATGCGTCCGATTAGCCAGAAAAACTCATATATAAATTTGGGTAAATGAAGCAAAAAAAGGAAACCAAAAAGAGTAAAATATGTCCTCATTTTATCTCCGCTTAAATTGGGTAATCCACCAATAAAAGGATATATAAAAGCAAATATTGTATATAGAACAGTAATAGTTAAATAAACTATGAGTAGTGAGTAGTAAGTAGAAAGTAGGGAGTGATTAGTTGGTAAGGAAATTTTATTTGATATTTTCTGCCTATACAAAAATAATATAGCATAAATATCAATAGCAGTAGAAACTAAAATAATAAACAACAAAATTTGATAAATGTTAAATTGCATATTATGATTTAGGATTACTTTTTAATAAAAAACTTAACCGCAAAGTTCTCAAAGTTATTCACAAAGTAACGCAAAGAAATTAGGAAGTTTTAGGTTTTGTTAATTTCCGGAAGTGTTATAAGTAGTTTCTTCTTTAGGATTATAGACGAATAATTTTTGTCCCGGACGTATGTAGGCGGACTTAAGCTTATTCCATAATTTAATCTCAGTTATGCTGCAATTATATTTGTTAGCAATTTTGGACAGAGTTTCACCTTTTCTAACTGTATGGCGCCCATTGGTTGATGTACGGTATGTGATATTTGATGTCCGGTTTTCTTTGGGTTTGTAAGAATATAAAGCCTCTTCGTTATTAATAAAAGTTGCAACATGCTCTTTAGGAAGGCTTATTCTATAAGAGATATTGTTCCCGGCAGGTATAACACCTTTTCTGAAGGAAGGATTAAGTAAAACAATATAATCATAAGGTATTTTCAGCATTTCTGATATTTGTTAAAAAGTTAAATGCTTCCTGATAGTAACAGTATCAGTTTCTAAACTGGAGACTGCAGGTGCAACAGGATAGATATTATGTTCTGCAGCAAAATTCATTATATAATTAACTGCAATAAATGCAGGGACATATGCCTGAGTTTCTCTTGGCAGGAAGCGTTTAATTTCAGAGAATGCCTTCTTGCCACCTGACCTTGCTATAGCCCTGTTAACATTGCCTGCTCCAGAATTATATGCAGCTAATACAAGCTCCCAATTATGATAAAGGTTATAAAGGTCTCGCATATGCCTGCAAGCAGCTTCAGTTTCTTTATAAATATCAAAGCGGTCATCTACCAGGGATGATTTGTTTAGGTTATATATTTTCCCGGTGCCAGGAATAAATTGCCATATACCTGCTGCATGTGCTGGTGATATTGCCATCGGATTTAAAGCAGATTCAACAATAGCAAGATATTTGATTTCGAGAGGAATATTATACTTATTAAGAATCGGTTCAAAAACAGGAAAATATATCTGTGCGAGACCAAGAAGCCTTGCAGTAAGATTTCGCTTTTTCCCTGCATAAACTTCAATATACTTTCTCACGTCCTCATTATAAAAAAGATTGCATGGGGTTTGCAGATTCAATTTTTTAAGTCTTTCTCTATAAATGGAATCAGAATATACAGGAGTGTAGTTTAAAGGAAAACAAAATGTGTCCAATGATGGCTGAGAACTGTAAATTGATAATTTAGAACTGAAATAGGAAGAAAATGATAAACTATCAAGCATCCTGATAATTGGGTCATCTTCAATAAGACAGATTTGTGTTGAATCTACTGGTGTGGGATTTGCGTCATCAGATTTATTTGCAAATGTAATAATGGAAAATAAATTTAGCAAAATAAAAGAAAATGTTATTACATTTGATTTATATGCCATCAGTTGGGATTTAAGGGTTACAACTTAGATTTATTTTAAATTATGATTTGAAAATTT
>CAZMDE010000035.1:14456-14588 GCA_964564355.1 uncultured Bacteroidales bacterium
AGGATTAATCAGATTTTAAGATTATCAGATTATAAGATTGTAAAATTGTAAAATTGTAAAATGCAATATTTGAAAAATTTTGGCTAAGATAAAAAGAATTCTTAAATGCAAATGTATTTTTGTTAAAATTAC
>CAZMDE010000036.1:0-14250 GCA_964564355.1 uncultured Bacteroidales bacterium
AAACTCCAAATCACGGAATCAAAAACTATCCTTATTATGAAGGGTTTGAAAAGGTAAGTAACATTATATTTCAGTTCAATAAGAATACGTTTTCTTATGTTTATCTTGATAGCAAAGCTGCATATACAAAGGAAAACGGTTTATTATTCCATGGAAGTGACGAGACATCTTCCTGGGTAGATCCTGCAGTAGAAACACCTTCTAATATTTGGGAAGCTAATTTCTCAAACAAAGCTTCTGCATCTGTTAATGTTGATGCAACAAAAATGTCACGACTTATACTAAAATTTAACCTGAAACAGATTTATAGGGATAATCCTGAGCATTCATTATTTAAACTGTTTGTTAACGGGGAAGAGGTAAGCGACATATATGGTAAAACATATTTCACATCTTCCGCATTACAGGATGCTTTCTCAGCTAAATCTTTTGATTTATCAAAATATACCGGGAAAGAGTTTACATTATCTTTTGAATCATGCTGCAAGACTATGAATGATTGTGTCCTGATTGATAATATCTCTCTTTCTGATCCTGACAGCTTCTCTATGAACGAAGAAGATGAGGTAGAATAAAATTAAATTCTCTTAATTATAAACAATAAATATTAATTTGTACATGGAAAACACAGAAGTTTCTAAAGTAAACTCAAATTTCTCTTCTGAAATGAAGCTCGGTTTTGGATTTTTTCAGTCTCAGAATGATAACCCATTTCAAAATTTTCTTAAAAAAATTGAAGTAGATGATTCGACTAATAAGCTGACTCTTACTTTCTCAAAATTTGCTGACAAACCAATAATAATAGATTTTAATAATCAAAAAATGAAGCTTCCATCTAACATAGAAAAAGCGTTCAATAAATTTATTACTGTTACATACGAATATTTATCAGATAAAAAATCTGTGGTATTAAAGACATTCAGATTCGATAATGGTAAGCTGTATAAAGGTATTAAATACTTCAATGTTGATGATTTAAATCATATTAAACTTACAAATTTTCTCAATATTTACTATAATAATTATCTCAAAGCATCTAAGAAAATAATGGAAAACGATTCAAATTATGTTTACCCGGTTCCTGACTTCTATAAAAATTGTTTACGTGCCAATTAAACGGAACGCTTAATCCCTTACCCCGGGATTAAATGTTTCATAATTTTAAGTTGTTATTAGTTGTTGTTTAATTGATGATGAGAATCCCTCTGTGAAAATGGAGGGATTTTTTTATTCAGATTGTTTAATATTCCTGTAATAGTCTTCAACTACCTTCTTTGCTTTTTCCTCATCCTGATGAGCTACCACAACTTTAATAGACCCGAAGCCTCCGGGAGTTACATACCAGGGATTCATAATTCCCATTATTTGGTCTTTCAAAAAAGCCTCAATTTCCATATCTTCCAGCATGCTTTTTACCAAACCAGCTTCCCACGCAGTCCCTGCAAAAACTTCTACCGGTGAAAAATCTTCTTTTTGTTTCAATTTTTTAAATTTATATCACCTTTACAATAAAATAATTCTTCTTACCTTTCTGAACAAGCAAATATTTTCCGTTTAATAAAAGTTCTGGAGTAACAATTAAATTCTCATCCACCTTTTGTTTATTTACAGATAAAGCGTTTTCTTTTATTGTTCTCCTTGCTTCACCTTTTGACTGAAATATATTGACTTTTTCTGCTACTAATTCAAGGATACCAATCCCTTTTGACAGATCATCTTTATTTATATCATATTGAGGCACTCCATCAAAAACAGATAAAAAAACATCTTCGCTTAATTTTTTCAATGTCTCAGTAGTCCCTTTGCCGAACAGTATCTGCGAAGCCTCTACTGCTGTATTATAATCTGTTTCACTGTGCACTCTAATTGTAATATCTTTTGCCAGGGCTTTCTGCAAGAGTCTTTGCTCAGGTGCTTTTATATGCTCAGATAAAATGGATTCAAATTCTTCTTTTCCGTAAAAAGTAAATATCTTAATATATTTTTCAGCATCTACGTCTGACACGTTAAGCCAGAACTGATAAAAGCTATAAGAAGAAGTTCTGTTAGGGTCAAGCCATACATTTCCTTTCTCAGTTTTGCCGAATTTGCCTCCATCAGCTTTTGTTATCAGCGGACAAGTTACTGCATACGATTCTTTTCCAAGCTTTCTTCTGATAAGTTCAGTTCCTGTAACAATATTTCCCCACTGGTCAGAACCTCCCATCTGCAGCTTGCAGCCAAAGTTTTCATATAAATGCAGAAAATCATTTGCCTGCAGCAATTGATATGAAAATTCAGTAAACGATAAGCCTGTATCCAGACGTTTCTTCACTGAATCTTTAGCAATCATATAATTTACAGTTATATGCTTGCCAATCTCTCTCATAAATCTGAGCAGGCTGAATTCCTTTGTCCAGTCATAATTATTGACCAGCACGGCTGAATTTTTTAAGTTAATATCAAAATCAAGGAATTTATACAATTGAGTTTTTATGCATTCCTGGTTATGTTTTATTTCTTCTTCATCAAGCAAATTTCTTTCTTCAGACTTACCAGAAGGGTCACCTATCATTCCAGTAGCTCCACCAATCAATGCTATTGGCTTATGCCCTCCAAGCTGCAGGCGTTTCAGCATCATAACCGGAACAAGATGCCCTATATGCAATGAATCCCCTGTCGGGTCAATGCCTACATATCCGGTTGTCATCTCCTTGTTAAGCAGTTCCTCTGTTCCCGGAATAATATCGCTTATCATTCCTCTCCACCTTATTTCATCTATGAAATTCATCATTGTTCTTAATACTTAGTATTTCAATATATAATTAATCCCGAAAGTAACGCCACCATAAATATTTCTTGAGTGATTATATGTAACATTATTTTTATCAGGGAATTGCCAGTCCTTATCATTTATATCAGTTAAGCCATAATGAAGCCTGAACCCTAGATTTACAAATAATTTGTCAATTATAAATATATCGAATCCAAGTTCAGCAGTCAAAAGAAGGTCCATTTTTTTATATCGGTCTGTAATATCTGTCTCATTTAAAGGAAATTCTTTATTGTCATTATTTTTTATTATGTATTTATTTCCGGGAAAATTTGATTCACCTTTAAATACAACATTGCTTTGTGCTACACTTTTTAAAAACCCGAACTGAGGACCTGCAAGAAAATGAACTTTGAAGTGTTCTCCGGTGGATGCTATTCTAACCATTACAGGTATCTGGATATACTTAGATTTAATATCCTTAGATGAGACTGTATCATTATCAGTAGATTCAAATTTTTGTCCCTGTGTTGAGCTTTTCAATTCTACTTTTATTCCAAACACATCATTAAAATTCTGGTTGAAAGCCAAATACATATCACCTCCCATAGTTGATTTGTAATTTGAAAATTTATAATGGGCATATTCAGAATAACCATATGCATTGGGATACAATACCCAGACACTATTAACGCTCCCACCAACTCCGATAATTGGTCCCCTTTGTGAAAATACATTCAATGTATTTAATAAAATTGCAGAAATAAATATTAAAATATATCTTTTCATATAATAAAATTTAACGTTAAATATTCTAATTCCCCGTTATGCGTAGAATCTTTCTACGCACCTGTTTGCTGAGTTTTATCAACAAAAACTCTTGCTTTAAATTCCCTGTCCAGCAATAAAATTCCATGTCCTTCGCCTTTAATTAATTTTAACTGCTGCAAAATTCCCTCTGCATTAGCTTCCTCTTCCACCTGTTCATTGACAAACCACTGCAAAACATTAAGTGTTGCATTATCTTTATCTTTCGTTGCCACATCAACAATATTATTTATCAAACCTGTCACCAATTGCTCATGAGCAAGCGTAGCTTCAAAAACAGCAATAATGTCTTTCCAGTTATTTTCAGGAGTATCTATCTGTGTGAGCTTTACTTTTCCACCCCTGTCAAGAATAAAATTATAGAATTTCAATGCATGGGTTGACTCTTCCATTGCCTGTATCATCATCCAATTCGCAAAACCTGTCAGGTTCATGTTTTTAAAATATGCTGACATGGATAGATAAAGATAAGCAGAATAAAACTCTGCATTCACTTGCTTATTTAATGCCTCTTTAACTTTTTGTGTTATCATAAATTGTAGATTTAATAATCAAAAATTAAAATTTATTATTACTTTTAGTAACTCATGCAAAAATATATTAAATTTTTAAAGTAACATAAATTAATTTGGGGTAAATCCTAATACATATGTGCTTCTTACGACTATTTGCTGATTTTGAGGTTAACGTATATCTTTTCAAACACCTTAAAAAATATTAATTTCGTGAGTAGTCAGAAAATATTACTTAGTTTTGTAACTGATAACTTAAAGAAAAAATGAAATTAAATATAGACAGGAAGGTTCCGATAGAGAATAAGGAAATAAACAGAATAGACTTAGTGTTCCCTGAAAAAAATCAATTAGACAACGGAATACCTGTATATATAATATCATCCGGATTGCAGGAGCTTGTAAAAATTGAATTTATATTAAATGCAGGTTCGAGATATCAGACTTTTCCCCTGGTAGCAAAGTTTACTGCTGCTATGTTAACGGAAGGTACTGAAAACTATTCAGCAGAGAAGATTGCAGATATAATTGATTATTATGGAGCAGAAATTGATCAGGATTGTGAGAGAGATAAGGTGACAATAACTTTAACAGTTCTTAATAAACATTTAGATAAAGTTTTACCTGTTTTGTATGAAATATTATTAAAACCTGCTTTTCGGCAAAATGAATTATCATTATTAATTCAAAACAAAAAGCAACAATTTGTTCTTAATAATGAAAAAGTAGCTTACCTCGCAAAACAAAAATTCAGAGAATTGCTATATGGCAGTAATCACCCTTATGGGTATAATCCTAAGTATGATGATTTCGATATTATCAGCAGAGAAAAATTAATTGCTTTTCATAAGGATTATTATTCTTCATCCAATTGCTGGATTTTAGTTTCAGGTATGCCAGATAAAAACCTTATTAATCAACTGAATAAATATTTTGGACATACTGTAGGGAATAAAACAAAAGCCAGCCCTGAGTATCAAGTAACAAAACAATCTGATAAATCTGATAATTTGATAAATCTGATATATAAAGAGAATGCAGTTCAGTCTGCTTTGCGTATTGGTAAGGTATTATTTAATTATACTCATCCTGATTATTACGGTTTCAGGGTGTTAAACACAATATTAGGCGGGTATTTTGGTTCCCGCCTGATGTCAAATTTAAGGGAAGATAAGGGTTACACTTATGGTATAAATGCAGGGCTTGTTTCACTTAAAGATTCCGGATATTTTTTTATTGGTTCCCAGGTAGGCGTTGAAGTTTGTGACAAAGCTATAAAAGAAATATATAAGGAAATTAAACGTTTACAACAGGAAAGTGTTCCTGATTCAGAGCTGGAATTGGTAAAAAATTATATGCAGGGCAGTTTTTTAAGAAGCATGGATGGACCCTTTGCGCAGGCTGACATGGTTAAGACATTAATTGAGTTTAATCTTAATGATGACTATTATAACAAATATATTCAAAAGATAAAAAACATAACATCTGAAGAAATAAAAATCATAGCTCAGAAATATTTACAAAAAGACGATATGTACGAGATTGTTGCAGGGAAACGCTGAAATAAATTATATAGATTAGGATTAATACTAACCCGCTAACAAGATAATCAAAATAAAAAAATTAAAAAAAGCTATAACACAAAGAAACACAAAGAAATAAACACACAAAGACACACAAAGAAATCATTTGTCTTGTTAGCAGTTTAGTATAAGATTAGGATTAAGACAGCAAAAATGATATTAAGAAAAACATATTTATTTATTTTATTCCTCTCTTTCCTATCTCTAATTTCAAGCTTTCGGCTTCAGGCATCAGTTTTTATGGGAGGGGAGATAACCTGGGAGTGTCAAAACAATGGCAGGTACAGGTTTATAATGAAATTATACCGTGAATGCGGAGGTACTTCATTAACATATGGGCAGACAGAAATATTAGAAGTTTTAAATTATCCTGTACCCGGGCAGTCAATGACAATAAAAATGGGTCGGGTCTCAGTAACAGATAATTCTCCTGTATGCAATTCAGCAGGTCCTAAAATATCATGTGCAACAGCTACACTTCCTGATTTGGGAACAGTATCGGAATACCTTTATACATCAGACTCAGCTAATCCAACGGGAATCACTTTAAGCGGAGTTCCGCCTCCGCAGGGCTGGATATTCAGTTATAAATCGCCTGTTGTAAGTGGTGTGACCTGGAAAAGGAATCCGTCTGCCAACATACAGGGTTCAGACCTTCTTACCTGGACATTGAGAGCAGTAATGTATCCATATAAAGGCAAGAATGCCAATCCCTGCTATGATAATTCACCAACCTTTGCAGAAAAGCCATCTACAGTTATTTGCACAGGTTATCCCTTTACTTATAATCCCAATGCTTACGATAATGAGCTTGACTCGCTTGTATATGACTGGGGACAACCTCTTGATGGCAATATGAACCCAATCACTTCATATTTTACAGGATATAGTTATAAAATTCCATTACCCGGTCCGGTATTTGATGCAAGAAATATTGCGGCAAAAATAAGTCTTCATACCGGTGAAATATCATTTGAATCTTTCACTTCCGGGGCATTTGTCACAGTTTCAAAAGCAAGTGCTTACAAGAATAAAGTACTTGTAGCAGAAATTTACCGCGAAATGCAAATTGTACTTCTTGATTGCGGAAACAATAAGCCACCGGATGTAACACCACCTTTCACAAATAAGAAAACAGGCTTACCTACATTTATTGATACGGTTTATGCCGGACAAGTTGTAAAATTTAATCTTAGTGCAACAGATGTAAATACTCAAACTATGACAATGAGAGCATCAGGCGCAGACTTTGACCCTGTATCCATAGGTTCTGCAATACCTTGCCTGACACCTCCCTGCGCAACTCTTAATCCAGTTGTGCCTATTTCGAGTACAGGCAGTGTCAGCACTGCTTTTAACTGGCAAACAACCTGCGACCATTTAGCACATCCGCTAAAAGGCGGTACAGGTAATCCCAACCTGATATATAACCAGGCAAATCAGTCGAATGTTCATAATTTTGTAATTAGTGTACAGGATGATTACTGTTCTGTACCCGGTAAAAATGTGAGCACAATCACTGTAGTTGTTCTCAATCTGCCCCAATTGCCTCCTCCATCCTTAAGGTGTATTTCCGTTGACAATGCAACAGGAAATAATCAGTTAACCTGGATATCCCCAACAGATACTTCAAACAGCTTTAATCGCTATTATATTTATTACTCTCTCAATCCGGGAGGACCATTTATACTATTGGACAGTATTCTCAATCATAATCAAACTACATATACACATGCAGGAGCTGATGGAAATAAACACCCTGTTTATTATTATATGAAAACGCGTTCAGCATGTCATGCTGCATATTTATCAATACCGGGAGATACTTTGTCATCGATGTTTTTAAGCCTTGGTACAAGCAATTCCATAGCAAACCTGACATGGAATGCACTTCGTAATCCTCCTTTGCCCACATCTTCCGGTCAATATAAGATAAGGCTGGAATATCCTGCAGGCAGATGGTCGCAGATTAACTCAACTCCAAAATTAAGTTATAACGATACTACTAAAGTTTGCAGTGCTTTACTAAATTATAAAATAGAGATTAGTGATTCATCAGGGTGTACTTCCAATTCTTCTATAGCAGGAAAAATATTTAAAGATAACACATCTCCTGAAAGACCCCAGATAGATAGTGTAAGTATTGACAGCATTACAAAAAAGGCAATTATTACCTGGAAGGTTAATCCTTCAAAAGATACTAAAAAATATATTGTTTATGAATTTGTAAATGGGGCGTGGGTACCAATAGATACTGTATATGGAATTAATAATACTTTTACAAAAAACCTGAATGATATACTAAACCCATATAAAGGTTCTGAGCAATACCAGGTAGCTGCAGAGGATAGCTGCAAACAATTAAGTCCTATGAGCATTCCTCATAATACATTATTTCTCAGCGTTGCGCCAGATATTTGTAATAATCTTATTAGATTGACCTGGAATCCATATATAAATATGAAAAACCTTGCAGGATATAATGTTTTTATGAGTAAAAACAATTCTCCGACTTTCACTTTATTAGCTACATTAAGTAAGAATGATATAAACTATATTCATAATACTTTAGATAAAAATTCAAATTATTGTTATTATATACGAGCCTTTGACAATACAGGCAAAAGAACATCAACATCCAACATTGTTTGTGCTTCTGCAAAAACGATGAATAAGCCACAATTTATCTACCTTAGATATGCAACTGTGAATCTTGATAATCCTAACAGGCAGGTAGTAGATTTAAGATGGTATTCGGATTCAACTGTAAAAATCACTAAATTCATAGTACTAAAGTCAGATTCAGTTAATTTTCCTTATTTACCAATTGCCACAATATTCCCTTCCGGATTATCAGATGAATTTTATACAGATTTTGATGTTTCGCCTGACCAGCAAAGTTATTCTTACAAGATAGAAGCTTATGACAGTTGCGGCAATCTTGCACTAACGTCAAATATCGGGAAGACTATTTTTCTTACAGGAAGTGCAAATATTGATATGAAAAACACCATTGTCTGGAACCCCTATGAGCAGTGGGATGTGCCAATAAATAACTATAATATATACAGAAGCATAGGGAATAAGCAAAGTTTTATATTTGCTAAATCACTTTCTCCTGTTTTACCATACAACACATTCATTGATGATGTATCAGGCAATGCTTTGAATGCAGGTGAATTTTATTACCGGGTTGAAGCTGAGGAAGGTACAGGACAACAATTTAATTTTCACGATAAAAGCTTATCTAATATTGTTGAAGTAATTCAAAACCCAAGATATTTTATTCCAAATGCATTTTACCCTGATGGCATGAATATGAACAGTGTGTTTACTCCTATCGGAATCTTTTTCAATGGCAAAGATTTTTATTTTGGAATATATAACAGGTTGGGAGTAAGGGTTTTTGAGTCAACCACGTCTGATTTGGGTTGGGATGGGAAAATAAAAGGAGCTCCAGCTTCAATGGGAGTTTATGTATATATACTTAAATACTCTGATTCAGAAGGTAATAGAATAATAAAAAAAGGCACTGTTACCCTGCTCAGATAAATTTATTCAAAATATTAATAATAATCAAATTTTATTATAAACTCTTCTAAATTTGTGCGTTAATTCATAACTTTTGTTGAATTTTTAAGAAAGTTTACAGAACTTTATTTCAATTTTTACGTAGAAGATAAATATATTAAATTAAATGAATTAGGACAAATGGGACAGGGCTTTGTTTTTGATAATAGTGAATCTACAATTCTTATTGTAGATGACCAACCATATAATATCAGGATTATTGAGGAAATTCTCAAGAAGGAAAATTATAAATTTGAGTTTGCTACAAATACTACAGAAGCTTATAAGATTATAAAAAATAACATACCTGACCTGATTTTGTTGGATATAATGATGCCGGGTGAGGATGGCTTTGAATTTTGCAGCAATATGAAAGATAATCCAAAAACAAGAGAAATTCCTATTATATTTCTTACTGCAAAAGTTGAGCTTGAAGATAAAATTAAAGGATTCAAATTGGGTGCAGTAGATTATATTACAAAACCTTTTAATGCTTTTGATGTAACAGCTCGATTTTTTAGTCATGTGAAATTAAAAAAATCAAGAGATTTTATTAAAAGTTATAACCATCAGCTAGAAACAATTATTGAACAAAGAACACAGGAATTGATAAAGAGTGAAAAGCAGGCTGTTTTCGGACAATTAATGCAGGGAATTATTCATAATATCAGGGGACCTATTGCAAGTGTAATTTCAAGTTTTCAGCTTGTAAATTTTTACAGGGAAGACATGGAAGAGCTTTTAAAAGATAAGCCTGAGCTAATGAAGGAGATAAATGAGAACTGTAAGGAAATATGGAATGTGCTGGAGCATGATGAAAAAATGCTAAACAGACTTATTAAAACTGTTGATGCAATGATGGTAAAGAGCAGAAGTGATAAGAGCAAAGTTGTTGAAATAATTGATTTGAATGAAATTATCAGACAGGAATTAGAGTTTCTGAATGCAGATATGTTTTTTAATAAAATTCAAAAAGATATTTCTCTTTCTGATAAATTACTTAAAATAAAAGTTATCCCGGGTGAAATAGCACAGATTTTCAACAATCTTGTAAAGAATTCACTTGATGCTATGTATGATAAAAAAGACTGTAAAATTTCAATAGCATCTGGAGATTCCGACCAATTCTGCTGGTTTTCTGTTGCAGACAATGGCTCTGGTATACCTGCCAATATTGTTGAAAGAGTTTTTGATCCCTTCTTCACTACAAAAAGTATGCGAAAGGAAGATAATAGTGAAGCACCCACCGGGACAGGTATTGGTCTTCATTTCAGCAGGCAGACAGCAGAATCATATGGTGGTAAAATAGAAGTCCAATCAAAAGAAGGCGAGGGCGCAAAATTTATTGTGTTCATTCCGATCAGTATATAAAGTCCTTTTGTTAAAGGATATTCTTTTTAATTCATTAAACATTTTGTTGTTTTTATTAGTGGTTTGATAATCAGATTTTTGGTTATCTTAGGCTGAATACTGTTTTATATTACCTCAGAATATAAAATACCTTCTTTACTGTTAAGCTTGCAATAATAATTTTTATTCTCGACTCTGTATATCTAAAATATTTTATGTAAGTTTGCATTAATAAATATCTATGAAAATTAATCTAAAAATCTAAACTATGGCAAGCGTAAACAAAGTTATTTTAATCGGAAATGTGGGTAAAGACCCTGAAATAAGACATTTGGACAGCGGTTTAAAAATCGCTAAATTTTCATTAGCTACTCATGAATCCTTTAAAAACAAGGAAGGAGAAAAAGCAGAGCAGACTGAATGGCATAACATTGTAATATTAAGAGATGGTTTAGCAGACATTGCAGAAAAATTCCTTCAAAAAGGTAAGCAAATATATGTTGAAGGCAGAATCAGAACAAGGAATTGGGATGATAAGGATGGTAATAGAAAGAGTGTGACTGAAATTATTGCAGATAACTTTATAATGTTAGGAAAAAGAAGGTCAGATTCACAATCGGACGGGAATTCTGATGGAGAAAACAGATTTGTAGAAATAGAACCTTCACACGAACAACCACCTATTCCTGATGAGCCTGCTTTTTAGTAGGGAGCAATGATTAAGAAGTAGAGAGTTAGGAGTATAATTTTAATTTTAAATCCAAAATTGATTACATCTATTATTTATTTTTATTATAATATTAGTGTTATTATTTCATTAATACTAATAGTTTTTCTGTTGATATTTTTAGCTTTAGTATCCGGTTCAGAGATAGCATTCTTTTCTTTGAATCTGAATAAATTAAGGGAAGATACACAAAAAGTAAAAAATAAGTATAAAGTAGTAATATCTATACTAACCCACCCTAAAAAGTTTCTTGCAACTGTATTAATTATTAGCAATTTTCTGAATGTTGCCATATCAATATTATCAGTTTTTGTTACTAATGAATTATTTGATGTTTCAAAGAACTACATATTATTCTTCATTGTTCAGGTCATTGTTTTATCAATGCTGATACTTATTTTCGGAGAGACAGTTCCAAAAATCTATGCAACACATTATTCCTTGCAATTTGCATTATTTATGGGAAAGACAATAAATTTTTTAATGAAAATCACTTATCCATTTAATACTTTATTAGCCCGTTCAAGCTTAATAATAGAAAGACGCATCAGTAAGAAAGAGTATAATATTTCTAAGGATGAGCTTACTCATGCAATAGAAATGACCTCTGACGAAACAACCTTTGTAGAGGATAAAAAGATACTTAAAGGCATTGTTGAATTCGGGGGGATTGAAGTTAAAGAGATAATGAAATCAAGGGTTGATGTTGTCGCAGTGGATATTAAAACTAAATTTACAGAGCTTCTTGAAACAGTTTTGAAATCAGGTTATTCCAGAATACCTGTTTATAAAGAAACTTTTGACAATGTGTTAGGAGTGCTGTACATTAAGGATTTGTTGCCTTTTATAAATAGTGCTACGAACAATGATTCACACTGGCATCATTTATTAAGAAGCCCGTTTTTCATTCCTGAAAATAAAAGAATAAATGATTTATTAAGGGAATTTAAGGAGAAGAAAATACATCTTGCAATAGTTGTAGATGAATATGGTGGCACTTCCGGAATAGTCACTCTGGAAGATGTTATAGAAGAAATTGTTGGTGAAATTAATGATGAATTTGATAGTGATAGCATTATTTATTCAAAGCTTGATGATAATAATTATGTATTTGAAGGAAAAACAACTTTGAATGATTTTTGCAAGACAATAGGATATGAAACAGATATATTTGATGATGTAAGAGGAGAGTCGGATTCTTTAGCAGGGCTTATATTAGAGCTTGTCGGTAAAATTCCTCAAAAGAATGAAACAATCATGTTTAAGGAATTTATTTTTAAGATAGAATCAGCTGACAACAGGAGAATAAAAAGAATTAAAGTTAGCATAGACAGAAACACAATAAGTTAAAAGTGAAAAATACCGAATTGTATCTGAGATTTTTGTTATTGTTTTTTATAGCTTTTTGTATATCATGTACAAGCGATTATCAACCAAAACCCGAGGGATATTTTAGAATAGGTTTTCCTAAAAAAACATATATTAAATCTGATACAACTTTTCCATACACGTTCGAATATCCTGTTTATGCCAGGATTCAACGCGATATGGAAAATGATGCAGAACCTTACTGGATAAACATAGATTTTCCGGGGTATAATGGAAAGATTCATATAAGCTATAAGGATATTAAGAACAATCTTAATAAATATCTTGAGGATTCGAGGACTTTGGTGATGAAGCATATTGCAAAAGCAAATTCTATAGAAGAGCAGATAATAAATAATAAAAAAGAAAGGGTATTCGGCTTAGCTTATAATATTTATGGTTCGGGTGCAGCATCTTCTTACCAGTTTTATTTAACTGACAGCACATCTAATTTTTTAAGAGGTGCATTATATTTTAATATTGTTCCTAATAATGACTCTCTTGAGCCGGTTATTAGTTTTATAAAACAGGATATTGAGCATATGATAAAGACATTTAAATGGAAAACCCGTTAGATTTATATTGAATATGGTAAAAATTGAAGAAGCATTTGAGATTGTAATTAATTCGGCAAAAATATTAGGAAAAGACAAGGCTGATATAAATGAAATAGCAGGCAGAATATTAGCTGAAGATGTAGCTTCGGACTTAGATATACCTTCATTTGATAAATCTGCTATGGACGGGTATGCCTGCAGAATGGAGGATATTAAAAATGAACTTGATTTAATAGAGATATTACCTGCAGGCAAGAAACCTGAAAAGTCAATTGGGAAGAATCAATGCTCAAAAATAATGACCGGTGCAATGATACCTGATGGCGCTGATTGTGTTATTATGGTTGAATATACTGAAATATCTGCTGAAAATAAAGTTCGTTTTCTTAACGATACAACAAACAGAAACATAAGATATAAAGCTGAAGATGTTAAGAAAGGGACTGTGGTTATTAAAGAAGGAACAATAATCAAACCACAACATGTTGCAATGCTTGCAACTGTCGGATGTATTAATCCCCAAGTGTACAAGAGACCTAAGATAGGAGTAATATCCACAGGAGATGAATTGGTAGAGCCAGATCAAATACCGGATATATCATTTATAAGAAACAGCAATGCATATCAGTTGCTTGCACAAATAAAATCAGCAGGAGCAATACCGGATTATTATGGAATAGCAAGGGATACAGAATCTGAAATTCAGAAAGCTATTTCTTCGTGTTTTAAAAATGATGATATAATAATACTTTCAGGAGGCGTATCGGAGGGGGATTATGATTTAGTTCCTGAAGTCTTTGAAAAGGAAGGTGTAAAAGTGTTTTTTGACAGCATTGCAATTCAACCGGGAAGGCCTACTTTGTTCGGTATTAAAAACGATAAATACTTTTTTGGCTTACCAGGTAATCCTGTTTCATCATTTGTTCAGTTTGAGATATTAATTAAACCACTCATATATAAAATGATGGGAGGGGAGTATAAGAATATCATTGTTAAATTGCCT
>CAZMDE010000037.1:0-13915 GCA_964564355.1 uncultured Bacteroidales bacterium
TTAGTCACAGGAGTTACAGGACAAGATGGGTCATATCTTGCTGAATTCCTATTAGAGAAAGGGTATATGGTTCATGGCGTCAAGAGGCGTTCTTCTCTTTTGAATACTCAGAGAATTGATGGCTTGTACCAGGACCTGCATGAGGCAAACCTGCATTTTAAGCTTTATTATGGCGACCTTTCGGATTCTACAAATATAATTCATATTATTCAGAAAACGCAGCCAGATGAGATTTACAACCTCGGCGCAATGTCGCATGTGAAGGTGAGCTTTGAAACACCTGAATATACTGCCAATGTCGACGGCATAGGCACGCTGAGAATTCTCGAAGCAATCAGGATACTCGGCATGACTGAAAAGACAAAATTCTATCAGGCATCGTCTTCCGAACTCTACGGGCTGGTGCAGGAAATACCGCAAACTGAGAAGACTCCGTTTTATCCGCGCTCGCCTTATGCTGCTGCAAAGCTCTATGCTTACTGGATTACGGTGAACTACAGGGAGGCTTATAACATGTTTGCATGCAACGGAATACTTTTCAATCATGAGTCACCGTTAAGAGGAGAAACTTTTGTTTCAAGAAAGATAACGCGCGCTGTTGCCCGCATTGCTTTGGGTTTGCAGGATAAGCTCTATATGGGAAATATCGATGCTAAGCGTGACTGGGGTCATGCAAAGGATTATATCGAAGCTATGTGGCTGATATTGCAGCAGGAAAAACCTGAGGATTTTGTGATTGCTACAGGGACTTCGACAAGTGTGAGGGAATTTCTTATTAGGGCATTCAGGGAGATTGGCGTTGAGCTTGAGTTTAAAGGCAAAGGAATTGATGAGAAGGCTTATGTTGCTTCTTCTGAAAATCCTGAATACAAGCTGAAAGCCGGTAAAGAGGTCGTTGCTATTGACCCCGCTTATTTCCGCCCGACAGAGGTTGACCTGCTGATAGGAGATGCTAAGAAAGCTAAGGAAAAGCTGGGCTGGAAGCCAAAGTACGATTTGAATGCTTTGATTAAAGAGATGGTTCATTCGGATCTGGACCTTATAAAAAGAGACAAGCTCCTGCTCGATAGTGGCTTTAATATTATAAAAAATGATTAATTCCTTTAATTTCAAAACACAGGAATGAAGAAAGATTCAAAAATATATATTGCCGGTCATAAGGGGATGGTTGGTTCTGCTATTCTCAGAAACCTTCAGCAGCAGGGATTTGATAATATCATTTTAAAGGATGAACATGAGCTTGACCTTACAGATCAGAAAGCTACACATGATTTCTTTAAAGCAAATTCGCCTGAGTATGTTTTTTTGGCTGCTGCCAAGGTTGGCGGGATTCATGCTAACGATACTTATAGAGCCGAGTTTATTTATATTAACTTGATGATTGAGGCAAATATTATTCATGCCAGCTATCTGAACAATGTTAAAAAGCTTTTATTCCTTGGCTCTTCATGCATATACCCGCGACTTGCCGCTCAGCCTCTGAAAGAAGAATGCCTGCTGACAGGTGAGCTTGAGAAAACAAATGAGCCGTATGCAATTGCTAAGATTGCCGGCTTGAAGCTTTGTGAAGCATATCATGACCAGTATAATTGCAACTATATTTCCGTCATGCCTACGAATCTATACGGGCAGAATGATAACTACGACCTTGAGAATTCGCATGTCCTGCCTGCTATAATCAGGAAAGTGCATCTCGCAAAATGCCTCGAGAATAATGATTATGACTCCATCAGGAAAGATTTCAGAAAGAGACCACAGGCAAAGGTTGATATTGATAAAGTAAGCAATGAGGACATTCTGAAGCTGCTTGAGAAGTTCGGAATCATAAAGAATAAAGATATTACTCTGAAGGTTTGGGGAACCGGGAATCCGTTTCGTGAGTTTCTTAATGTCAGTGATTTGGCTGAAGCCTGCGTGTTTCTGATGAAGAATTATGATGAAAAGGAAATCATTAACATCGGAGTCGGTAAGGATATAAACATAAAGGATCTGGCTTATCTGATTAAGGGAATTGTTGATTTTAAAGGGAATATTGAATTTGATACTTCAAAGTCCGACGGCACTCCGCAGAAGCTTCTTGATGTAAGTAAGATCATGAACCTGGGCTGGAAGCCTGATATAACTTTGAAAGAAGGAATTAAAAATACTTATGAACTTTATAAAAAGAGTTTGCAGAATAATTGATTTATTTAATTATGGCAAAGAAGGACAAAACATTAAAGCTTGAGGTTGACTATTCAATTGAATATTGTATTCTTGGGATTAGCTCACCTCTGCCTGATTATAAGCTTGTGCTGAATCTGAATAACAAGCTTGGTTTTTCATTTAAGAAGAAAAATGATTTGTCTTATAGTTCGGATGATAAAAATCAAAAAGATGATTTTTCACTTTATTGTTTTGAAAGAAAAGCGCTGGAGATAGATTATTATGTTTTAGCTAACAGAAGCACTGATTCTTATCTGATGCCCGAATACAAGCAGTTTGATTATTTTTTCCTGCTTAAATGCTGCGACAGCAAAAGAGAGATGGCAAGGGTATCAGCTAAGATTAAAGAAATAGATAATGTCCAAACAGTCTTTGCTGTTGACTTTAAAAAGATAAAACACATAAATCACTTTTTTTCTGACCTGGAATTACATTTGATGAATAAAAGATTAATTGAAGACTAAACACTATTTTTGCCTGATGAAAGAAACTATTATTATACTTGATTTTGGTTCACAATACACACAGTTGATTGCACGAAGAATAAGGGAATTGAATGTTTACTGCGAAATCTACCCTTTTAATAAAATACCGGCGATCAATGATGATATAAAGGGCGTAATTCTTTCAGGTAGCCCATATTCAGTTAAAGATATGGATGCTCCCAAACCCGATTTGTCAAAGCTTAGAAATAAAATTCCAATGCTTGCGGTTTGCTACGGAGCTCAGCTGTTGGCAGAATATGAAGGAGGAAAGGTCATGCCATCTTCTACCCGTGAATACGGCAGAGCTAATCTGAATTATATTGATAATAGTAGCAGTCTTTTTAAAGGCATTAATAAAGGTAGCCAGGTTTGGATGTCACATGGTGATACTATTGATAAGATACCTCAGCATTTTAAAATCATTTCAAGCACATCTGAAGTAAAGGTTGCAGGAATTAAAATAGATAAAGAGGAAACCTATGGCATACAGTTTCATCCCGAGGTTTACCATTCTACTGATGGAACTACTTTGTTAAAGAACTTCATTTATACGATCTGCTGTTGTAAAGGATTGTGGACACCGGATTCTTTTGTTGAGACCTCTGTAGCACAATTAAAAGCTCAGCTTAAAGATGATAAGGTTCTGCTTGGATTATCAGGAGGAGTTGATTCAAGCGTTACAGCAGTGCTTTTAAATAAGGCAATAGGCAGCAAATTGTATTGCATATTTGTTGATAACGGATTATTGAGGAATAATGAATTTGAGAGTGTTCTGCATTCCTATAAAGATATGGGTCTTAATGTGAAAGGCGTTGATGCTAGAAAAATATTCTGGAACGTATTAAAAGATGTTACAGACCCTGAGAAGAAAAGAAAGATTATCGGGAAAACATTTATTGATGTCTTTGATGCGGAAGCTCATAAAATCACTGATGTCAAATGGCTTGCACAGGGTACTATTTATCCTGATGTAATAGAATCCATATCTGTGAATGGACCTTCAGCTACTATAAAATCTCATCATAATGTTGGCGGATTGCCTGGTTTTATGAAATTGAAAATAGTTGAACCTTTAAAATCACTCTTTAAAGATGAAGTAAGAAGAATTGGCAGAACACTTACTATGAGCGACGAGCTGTTAAAGAGGCATCCGTTTCCCGGTCCCGGATTGGCAATAAGAATCTTAAGTGATGTCACTGAAGAGAAAGTAAAGATTTTACAGGAAGTTGACAATATATTTATTGAAGGTTTGAAAAAGTATAATCTATATGATGAGGTATGGCAGGCTTTTGCAGTCTTATTACCTGTGCAGACTGTTGGCGTAATGGGTGATGAGCGTACTTATCAGAATGTTGTTGCACTTCGTGCTGTTACTTCAACTGACGGTATGACAGCAGACTGGGCTCATTTACCATATGATTTTCTTGCAAATATTTCAAATGAAATTATTAATAAGGTTAAAGGAGTTAATAGGGTTGTTTATGATATAAGCTCTAAACCACCTGCTACAATTGAGTGGGAATAAATAAAATTGATAATTAATAATGAAAAATGAACAATAAAAATTTTATATTTTATTTCTTTTTCCTTTTATATCTCTTCGCTCTTCGCTCTTCGCTTTTTGCCCAGGAGAGCGGGATTGTGATAACAAATAAATCAGATAAAATTGAATTGATTAATGGGAAGAAATATTATGTACATACTGTTTTAAAAGGTCAAACCTTATATTCAATTGCTAAAGCTTATTCGGTTTCAGTAGATGATATTATAAAAGAGAACCCTGAAGTAAAAAAGGAACCTATTCATTCTGAGCAGAAATTGAAAATACCTGCAAAGAAATTTTCAGATTCTAATACTTCGTATCAACCATTTAATAAACCAATAATTCAAAAGAAAGATTCATTTATTACACATACTGTAAGGAGTAAGGAAACCATTTATAGTTTGTCAAAAAAATATAATGTACCTGAAGAGGAAATCAGAAATTCGAATTCATCTCTGAACTTGAATATTCAACCCGGTCAGATTATTAAAATACCATATAAAGCAGATACTTTAAAAGAAAAAAAGAAATCTTCATTCTTAAAAGACTTATTTAAATCACCTAAAAAAACTGAGAAAAAAGATACATTAAAAAAGATAAAATCAAAGTCAGATACAACAGATATTGTAACTAATAAAGCTGAATCTGATACTCCCTGTAAGGATTATGTTAGAAATGATGTATATTATGCTGCTTTAATACTACCACTGAATCTGAATGAAGTTTCAAGTATTGTTACAGAAGATATTGACGGTGAACTGAAACCTCCTTCTAATTATAAATCATTAACCTATCTTCAATATTATGAAGGTGCTAAGATTGCTCTTGATTCATTACAAAAACAAGGACTAAATGTAAAATTATATTTATATGATGTCAATAATGACAGTACAGCAGCAGGTGAAATAATAAAAAAACCTGAGTTTGAAAAAATTAATATTATTTTTTGCCCTCAGCTATTACTTGGCTATAATAAGTTTGTAAAACATGCTAAAAAAAATAATATAAAATTTGTTACTTATTCTCAAAGCAATATTAGCAATTTAAAAGATAATTCTTTTTTATACAGATTAACTCCTTCTACAAACGAACAATTCAGACAATTATCAGCATTCATTATTCAAAAATATTCAAAAGAAAATATTTTAGTTGTTTATCAGGGTAACAATAATACACAAAAGAAATTTGCTGATTTATTAATAAAAGAGTTTACCAATAGCAAGGACCCCATTACTCATAATTCTATACTTTTCGCAGAAGTTGATTATTCAAAAACCGGAATATCAGGAGTTAAAGATAAATTGAAATTGAGTAATAATAATGTTCTTATTTCATTTATTAATGATGAAGTGTCGCTTTCTCAATATCTCAGGTATTTAAATGACATTAATGATACATATAAGTTTACATTATTCGGACTTCAACACTGGGGAAGCTTTCAGAATGTGGAAAAGGATTATCTGCAGAATCTTAATCTGCATTTGTATTCTCCGAATTTTGTTGATTATTCTGAAAATAAAGTAAAGATTTTTTTATCCGATTTCAGAAACGAGTTTAAAACTGAACCCAGTCTTTATGCTTATCAGGGATTTGATGCAGTTTATTATTTTTTAAATGCACTGATGCGTTATGGCAAAAACTTTGATAACTGTTTACAAGGATATAAGGCTGATTTACTTGAGAGCAATTTCTTTTTTAAGAAAGCTGAGAATGGTGAATTTGAAAATGTGTATTTGAATATATATAAATATCAGGATTATAAGCTTGTTAATGCAAGAAAAGAGTAATAGTTTTAATTATTCATAAAAATAATAAATCATATGGGAAAAACTTTTGCTGAAAAAATTTTTAATTCTACTAAAGGTAGTATAGTTTTTAAGAAACCTGATATTGTACTTTCTCATGACAATACTTCAAGCATAGAAGGTACATTCAGAAAAATGGGAGGAACTAAAGTGTTTAACCCTGAACAAATACTTGTAGTGCTTGACCATAATGCTCCGCCAACAAATTCCAAGCTTGCAAATGATTATCAGAAAATAAGAGAGATAGTTAAAGAACAGGGTATATCTAAGTTCCATGATGTTGGTAACGGGATTTGTCATCAGATAATGTCCCTTTATGCAAAACCGGGAATGTTGATTGTAGGAAGCGATAGCCATACATCTACTGCAGGTGCATTTAATTCTTATGCTGCCGGCATTGACAGAACAGAGACTGCTGGTTTATGGAAGCAGGGTGAAACCTGGTTTATGGTGCCTGAGTCTGTTAAAATTATGTTGACTGGCAAGCTTAATAAGGGCGTATATGCCAAAGACCTCGCTTTGTGGATTATCGGTATGATTGGCTCAAGCGGGGCTGACTATATGTCTATTGAATATCATGGTCCGGGTGTTAAATCTTTGTCAATTTCCGACAGAATGACTTTGGCAAATCTTGCCTCTGAAATGGGCGCCAAGAATGCTGTATTTCCTGCCGATTCCGTTTTAATTGATTTTTTTGGAGAAACTACCGATAGTATCTGGTCTGACCCTGATGCAGAATATTTAAAAGAGATAAAAATAAATCTGGATGAGATTTTTCCTGTTGTAGCTGCTCCTCATAATGTTGATAATGTGAAGGCTGTTTCTGAGGTTAAGGGAACAAAACTTAACCAGGCGCTTGTTGGTACGTGCACAAACGGTAGAATAGAGGATTTAAGAATAGCTGCTGAAATACTTAAGGGTAAAAAGATTCCTTTTGGTTTTCAACTTCATATTATTCCTGCTTCAAAATCTATTTATAAACAAGCCATCCAGGAAGGATTAATTGACATTTTTATTGATTCAGGAGGAAATGTTTTGTCTCCTTCATGTGGTCCCTGTTTAGGTACAGGACAGGGCATTCCTTCAGACGGTTCTGTAGTTATTTCTACTGCTAACCGTAATTTCATAGGACGAATGGGTAATCCCAAAGCTTCTATTTATCTTGCTTCTCCTGCTACCGTCGCATACTCTGCTCTTAATGGTGAGATTTCTGACCCGAGAGGAATTGATGCTAAGGATAAGTTTCCATATAAAGCTGAACAAAGCAAAACCGTTGAGATAAAAGCCGGTGAAAATCGATATGAAAATGGTATATGGGATTATGCGGAAGTTGATAACATGAATACAGACCAGATGTTTGCAGGAAATCTTACTTATAATATTAATAGTTCAGAGGGAGACAAAATATTACCTTATTTATTTAAAGGATTTGATGATAGTTTTTCCGGGAAAGTAAAAGCTGGTGATATTATTATTGCAGGAGCTAATTTCGGTTGCGGAAGCTCGCGCGAACATCCTTCAGTTGGTTTGTCATATGCAGGTATTAAAGCAGTTATTGTCAAATCCGTCAATCGTATTTTTTTCCGTTCTTCAGTTAATCAGGGACTACCAATAATAGTTTTACCTGAAGCAGTAGATAGCTTCAAACAAGGAGAAAAGGTAGATATTGATTTTGCGAAAGGCATTGTTAAAATTGATAATAAATCATTCAGTTTTGCTCCTTTACCTGATAAATTGCTTGGTATATTTGAAGCTAAAGGTTTGGTAAACTATATAAAATATAATAATTAATTAACCATAAATTTTTGTGTTTTGAAATTTAAACTTTTATTTTTAAGTTTTTGTCTTTTAGCTTTATCCTTAGTTTTTACTAAGTGCAATCAAAGTCCTAAAAAGGAAGCCATTATTAAGATAAGGAGAAATAAAGAAATTAAAGATGTAAATGTTAAGATTTACAGATATGAGGTTGCTTTGTTTAAGCTTAATCCTGATAATCTTAAAAATGAATTAAAAGTTATACATAATCAGTACAGGTTTTTTATTGGTGATAATTTTAATGAAGAGAATAATATCAAACAAATATCCGATTATTTAAATGACCCAATGATTAAGACTGTTTACGAAGATTGCATAAAAGCTTATCCTGATTTAACAGATTTAGAAAAACAATTTTCTGATGCGTTTACTAATTATAAGTATGTGTATAATGATGCAAAAATTCCTAAAATATACACTTATATTTCCGGATTAGATTTCGAAAACCCGATACGATATGCTGACAGTGTTATTACAGTATCTCTTGATATGTACCTTGGAGCTAATTATAGTAATTATGCTAAATTAGGAATCCCAGCATATAAAAGGACAAAGCTTAAAAAAGAATTTATTGTTAGTGATTGTATTAAAAAAATTGCAGAACAATATTTGCCAGAACAGAAGAATACTCAAACAATCCTGGATTTAATGATTCAACGCGGAAAGATATTATTTTTTGCTGAAACACTTATATCCGGGCTAGATGAGAATATTAATATAGGTTTTACAAGAGAACAACTAAGATGGTGTGAGAATAATGAGGGAAAATTATGGGCTTTCTTTTTAAACAACAAGGTTCTTTATTCTACTGATAATAATATTTTCAACAAGTTCATGAGTGATGGTCCATTTACAACTGCATTTTCAAATGAATCTCCGGCAAGAGTGGGGGAGTGGCTTGGATGGCAAATTGTACGATCCTATATGGTTAATAATGGTGCAACTCTTCCTATACTTATGAGTGATAATAATTCACAGCAAATACTCAACAAATCAAAATACAAACCCAGATTAAATCAGGTTGTTAACTGATAATCCGATGAATCCTTTATTCAATTTCCCAGGTATCTCCGCTATTCAGCAGATCATCCACACATTTTATAGGTGACGTCTTTTTTGCTGTAGTTATTTGCTCTTCAACCATATCGTCATATGTCGGATACATAGCTGAACGAATAACACCTAAAACCATAGGGAATTGGGGTGGTTCAAGCTTAGCAAGCATCAGGTGTATGCCCGGGTCTTTTTCATACTGGTCGTGGACAAGAATGTCTTTTTCGGATATTCCTTTTTCTCCTATAGTGACAATTTCAAGCTTAGTGCCATTTAATCTTAATCCTTTTTCCATATCCTTGCCAAAGAGCATAGGATAACCATTCCTAAGATATAACTGGTTAGTTTCTTTAAATTCTTTACCGGTAACCCTGAAATGAGTTTGGTCTTTAAAGATTACACAGTTTTGCAATATTTCTATTATCGAAGTTCCATCATGCTTGGCAGCTTCAAACATCACTTCAGTCATCATCCTTGTGTTATTGTCAGGAACCCTTGCGAAGAAAGTTCCCTGTGCACCTAATACAAGTTCTCCGGGATTAAATGGATGCTCTATGGTTCCCTGTGGAGAGGATTTAGTAACTGTACCTAAAGCAGTAGTTGGGGAATATTGTCCTTTTGTCAAACCATAAATTTGATTATTAAACAAAAGAATATTAACATCAATATTTCTTCTTATAATATGTATAAAATGATTTCCGCCTATTGCCATTGAATCTCCATCTCCTGTTGCCATCCATACACTTAAATGAGGATTTGCGATTTTTACTCCGGAGGAAATTGCTGCTGCTCTTCCGTGTATGCCGTGAATACCGTAGGTGTTTACATAATAAGGAAATCTTGATGAGCAGCCTATTCCTGAAACCATTACAAAGCTTTCTTTTTTATAGCCAATTTTTGGAAAAACCTGTTCTATTGATGCAAGGATAGCATGTGCTCCGCAACCGGGACACCATTTCACCATCTGGTCGCTTACAAAGTCTTCTTTTGTTAATTCTACCCCTGTCCTTGCTATAGTTCTATTTAACATATCTTAAATTTTTAAAGTTAATTTTTACTTACTACTTATTCTCAAGTATCTGATTGAACTTATCAGTTAGTTCATTAACCATGAATGGCAATCCCTGAATTTTATTAAATTTATGGTATGTAAATTGAGGATGAGTCATTCTTAGATAATTTACAAATTGCCCGTTATTAAGTTCACAGACTAATATTTTTTTGAATTTTTTGAAGATATCAGCAGTGTTTTTAGGTAAAGGCATAATATAATTGAAATGAGTATGGCTTATTTTTTTACCTTGTTTTCTAATTTCATCAATAGCAGATACCAGGGCACCTTCAGTTCCACCCCAGCTAACAACAAGTAAGTCTCCTTCAGGTTCTCCAAAAACTTTTTGCAGAGGTATAAAATCAGCGACTTTATCAACTTTTTTCTGCCTTAATTCTACCATTAGTTGGTGGTTTTGGGGATCCATTGAAACATTTCCGATGATATTTTCTTTTTCCAGACCGCCCACTCTGTGCCTCAAACCTTCTGTGCCGGCAATTGCCCATTGTCTTACTAATGTCTCTGCATTTCTTTTGAAAGGCTTGTATTCAGAGTCATTGGCTTTTGCTAATGGAGGATGAATTGCAGATAATTCCGACACTTTTGGAATTTTGAAAAGTTGGGAGCCATTAGCAATATACCCATCTGTAAGGAGAATGACAGGAGTCATATGTTCCATTGAAAGTTTTGCGGCTTCATAAGCATAATAAAAGCAATTAGAAGGAGTGGATGCTGCCAGGACTATAACAGGGCATTCTCCATTCCTGCCAAAAAGAGCCTGGTATAAATCAGACTGTTCTGATTTTGTTGGTAAACCTGTAGAAGGACCACCTCTTTGTACATTAACAATCACAAGTGGCAGCTCTACCATGGCTGCAAGTCCAATAGCTTCACTCTTGAGTGATAATCCTGGTCCTGAAGTTGATGTGCAAGCCATTGCTCCTGTAAAGCTTGCCCCGATTGCAGAACAAATTCCTGCAATTTCATCTTCTGCCTGGAATACTTTTGCTCCTAAGGATTTATGCTTTGCGAGTTCCTGTAATATTTCAGTTGCCGGTGTTATAGGATAAGAGCCTAAAAATAATGGTCTGCCTGAGCGTTCAGCAGCAGCCAAAAGCCCCCATGCGGTTGCAATATTTCCGGAAATATTCCGGTATTTTCCTTTTTCCAATTTTGCAGAACGGGAAATCTGGTAAGTAGATTCCAATACCTGCAATGCTTCAGCATAATTAAAACCTGCTTTTAGAACAGCTTTGTTAGCTTCAGCTATAACCGGATTCTTTTTAAAATGATCCTCAAAATATTGGTTTGTAATATCAGGTTTTTTATTAAATATATTATACAGAATCCCAAGAGCAAACATGTTCTTGCATTTATCAACAGATTTCCTGTCTATTTCTATATCCTTGCAAGCTTCTTTGGTAAGATTTGAAATAGGAGCTTCTATAAGGTGGTATCCGTTTAAAGAATCATCCTCAAGAGGATTTTTTTTGTAGCCCGCTTTTTCAATTCCTTTCTCATCAAATGTATCTGTATTTATAATCAATGTAGCCCCGGGTTTTGTCCATTTCAAATTAGATTTTAGTGAAGCAGGATTCATACAAACCAAAACATCACATAAATCCCCCGGTGTATTTATTTTTTTACTGCCTAAATGCACCTGGAAGCCTGATACACCGGCAATTGTATTCTGCGGTGCCCTTATCTCTGCCGGGTAATCCGGAAAGGTTGCTATATCATTTCCTGCAAGAGCTGCAGTGTCCGAAAATAAAGTGCCTGTCAATTGCATTCCGTCTCCTGAGTCACCTACAAATTTGATAACCACATCATTAAGCTCTATTACATTTCTTTTCTTTGCCATTGTAATTTTTCTAAATTTTATGCAAAATTATATTATTATGAATAACAATTTTTTTTATTAATATTTTATATTCAAAAGAGAATTAAAAAATTTTACGATTTAAAATTTTAATATTATTTTTGCGTTTTAATTCAAATATTAATTAATAATTTTTTAAATCTTTGTATTATGGCTTATGTAATTAATAATGACTGCACTGCTTGCGGTACATGTATAGACGAATGTCCTGTAGAAGCTATTTCTGAAGGGGATATTTATAAAATTAATGCAGAACTTTGCACTGATTGCGGAGCTTGTGTAGATGTATGCCCGGTTGAAGCAATTCATCCTGCATAAATTAATGTAATAAGATTTTGAAAAAGCCCGTTGTATTGCGGGCTTTTTTTTTATTTATAAAATTATTAAAGATTATTTATATATTTTTGTATTCTTAAAACCTAAATCTTAAAATTTGAAACTTTATAAGTGTTTTATTATATACTCACTACTCATAACTCAATTTTCAATACTCACTGTTTCAGCCCAGAAAGTTAAGCCTGATACTACCAATATTATTTTCAAGGACGAGGATGAGTTTGAGCCAATTGATAGTATTAGAAATGAAGTAAAATATATGCCTGGTGATATGATATTTATCCCATCTGCTTTGCTTTATGACCATCAGTGGGAAAATCTGAATATCAGGTTCCGAAAAATTGATATTGCAGGAAAAAAGGATACTACATTAATTCTTTTTAATACTTCTCCTGACAATAATTTTTATTTTCCTGTAAAAGGAAAGCTACTTTCTCCATTTGGTTATAGAAGGCGTCATTTTCATGCAGGAGTTGATATTAAACTTCGTCATAATGATTCTGTCTATTCTGTTATGTCCGGAAAAGTCAGGATTGCCAGACGATTCAGGGGTTATGGCAATGCTGTTGTTGTAAGGCATTATAATGGTCTTGAAACTGTTTATGCTCATTTAAATAAAATATGTGTAAAGGTTAATGATGAGCTAAATGCAGGAGATTTACTTGGTCTTGGAGGCAGAACAGGACGCTCAACTGCAGACCATTTGCACTTTGAAACACGTTTCCTCGAGCAACCTATTAATCCTATGGCTTTTATTGATTTTGATTATTTTAAGCTTAAATCTGATACACTTATTCTTACAGCAAATACTTTCAACAAGCTTGCTTCTGCTCCCAATAAGCCTTCAGGAAAATTAAAATATAAAAAAGGGAAATCTTCATCAGCGAAAAATAATATTAGCAAGGCAGATAGTCCAGGTGTTAAATCTACACCCCAAAAGGATATTGCTAATGAAAATGATAAAAACAAAACTTCTGGCAATAAATACTACAAAATAAAACCCGGTGATACACTTTATAATATTGCGAAAAAAAATAATACTACTGTTGATAAGCTTTGTAAGATAAATGGCTTCAGTAAAAAGAAAATATTGAAAATCGGAATGAAAATAAAAGTCAGCTAACAATTAAATGCCAACTTAAAGTTCTGAAAGCAAACTATGAAAGTTAATAGAACTTCTAAATTGTTTTTCAATCTAAAGGCATCTGTAATTTTTATATTTGCTTTTAGCATTATTACTCCTGTTTTTTCTCAAAGTCCCTGGCCCGGCGAAACGTGGCAAAATTCAGTTAATCTGACAAGTCTGGCTACAGAGTTTCAGACTAATTTAAGCGGTGCTTCATGGAATTTATATACACGCAGACTTTGGGTTTGTGTTAATGGTCCTGGCACTTTCTTTGCTTTGAAAGAGGATGGAAAAGGGAGTTTTAAGATTGACAGTGCAGGAGGGAAGCTTGCAAAATGGTCCTACAACGGTGATCTTGAAAGTATTTGTCAGGCAAGTTACAGAGATAAGACAGTCTTTCTAATTGATGAAGGAACTGGAACTATTTTAGAATTCAATGTTGCAACAGGAACACAAATAAGTTTGCTGCATTCCTGGAATATATCTGCGAATATCCCCGTATATACTGGTGGTTCGGGTCCTGAGGGCATAACTTTTGTACCTGATTACTGGCTTAATTATTCAGGCTTTACTGATAAAAATGGTTTGCCATATACAAGCAAGAATGATATGGGCGG
>CAZMDE010000038.1:0-13613 GCA_964564355.1 uncultured Bacteroidales bacterium
TGGCAAAGAATTTCAGATTCTCTTCTACAGTTAAATCCTGATAGAGTGAAAACCTGCCTGGCATATAGCCAACTATGTTTCTGATTTTTTTATATTCTTTTATAACATCCATCCCCTCCATTTCCACAAGTCCTTTATCAGGCAATAATAATGTTGTAAGTATTCTGAATAAAGTTGTCTTACCCCCACCGTCAGGTCCGACAAATCCAAATAACTCCCCTTTATTTACTTCAAATGAAATATCCTCCAAAGCCACAACTTCGCCATAGTGTTTAGTTACTTCTGATACTACTATTGAAGATTGTTTAAACCCTTCCATAATTTTATAAATCCTAATTAATCATAATTATCATAAGAAATCAGTGTACTATTTTTGATTGAAATTACACTCTCCCGGCATTCCTATTTTTAAACTACCATCATTTAAGACAAGTATCTTAACTGCATATACAAGATTAACCCTGTCTTCCTTTGTTTGAATAATTTTTGGTGTAAACTCTGCGGTTTGAGAAATCCAGCTTACAGTTCCTTCAAGCTTTTTCATGTTGTTTTTATCCTTATCAATCAGCACTTCCACCTCTTGTCCCTCTTTTATATTTGGCAATTGTGCTCCGCTGATATATGCCCTCAGATACATTTTTCTCATATCAGCAATCTTATAAATAGCTCTGCCAATAACAGTATATTCGCCCGGTTCAGCATATTTTGTTAAAACTGTCCCTTCTGCAGGATTTGTAATATAACACTTTTTAATAGATTCTTCAACCTGAAGGACTTGTTTTGCTAAAGCATCAACCTGACTGTTCAATGATATGTTCTGAGTTTCTATTGCTCCAATCTGTTTATCTATAAGTTTAATATTCCCATTTATATCATCAAGATGTTTTGTTGTTGCAGCATTCTCTTTCAACATATTCTCAACCCTGTTTTTGTCTACAAGCAGATTTTCCTTTTGTTGCTTCTGAACATTTATCTGTGATATTATGTTATCCCGATTTGCCTCAAGTGCTTTTTTCTGCGCAATTATTTGCTCCTTCTTTAACAAAAGGTCTGTTGTATCAATTACTCCAACAATTGTATTTGCTTTTAGCTGTTGCCCTTCGTCAATATTAAGCTGAATGATTTTGCCCATCCCCTCGGAAGATACTGTAATTTCAGTAGACTCAAATGTTCCGTATGCATCAGACTTTTCTTTATTTCCTATACATCCCCACATTAGTAACAATGCTCCTATAAAAAATAATTTTCTCATCTTATTTAGTATTTAATTTATTTACTTACGACTTACGACTTACGACTTATGACTTACGACTATTTACTGCCCCATATTTGTAAGATACTTTATCTTAGAAAATAGCAATTGTATTTTATGGTTTTCAAGGTTAAGCTTTGCCTGAGCCAGCTCATTCTCCTGGATAACATATTCAGTTGAAGTTATAACTCCATTCTCAAGCTGAGCAGACCCTGATTTCACAATCTTTTCTCTCAGCTCAATCAATTCCACGTCTTTCTTAATCATTTCTGTATATTTGCTTATATCAGCAATATCACTGCTTACCAATATTTTCAGGTTTTTTTCAAATGTCTCTTTTTGTGAAGAAACAATATTCTTCTGTATATCTAATATTTGCTTCTGTCTACCTGTTTGGTTCCAGTCCCAAATGTTCCAGCTTAGTTTAGCACCAATAAGCCAGAATGAATCAAACTTATTTGACAGCATATTTAGTCCCGGCCTCCCATAACCTGCTTCTCCAAAGCCATAAAATCTTGGCAAGCGGGCTGATGAAAACAGATTTTTATTTGCATCAAGCATATTCTGTTGTAAAGCGAATGCACTTAGCTCAGGCCTTTTATTCTCAAAATTCAGCAATGTATTATTCACCTCAGGTAAAATTAGCTTGGTATTTTTATTAATCTCATTCCCTGTAAATTCACTCAGCATTTTAAAAGCAGCATCCCTGCCTGAAATCACATCAATTATCTGCAAATCCACTTTTATTATTTCTGCTTTCAACACATCTGCATTAGCTGTATAATTTGTTCCAAACTTTACACCGGATTCAATCTTATTAAGGCTCACTTTTATGTTTTCTTTAAGCAATTCAAAAACTTCTTTATTTTGATTTGACAAAACAATTGTAAAGAAAATCCGGTTAACTCTTTCTTTCAGCTTATAAAGCTCTACTTCGAGATTTTGTTTATCAACCAGCAAAGATTTTTCTTCAATTGCTTTTTGCCTGCTTGTCATGCCTCCGTCGTATATTGACTGATTTATATCAAAAGTAGCTTTATACATATCTTTGTACAAAGATGGTATTTTGACATTCGGAATATTAATTGGCAAATTAGTCACCTCCGATTGATAGCTCACCTGACCATTCAGACTTAGCTGAGGAAGATAATTATTATTAATATTGTTAATTCTGAGCTTTGAAGCCTCGTTTAAAAGCTCTCTTTGCTTAACAAGGGGATAATTCTCAACAGCAAGCTTATAGCAATAATTCAGAGACAAAGTATCTGCTGGTTGAGAAAATGCATGCATTGAAAATAAAGTATATATATATAAAACCAAACTCTTTCTCATATTAGCTAATTGTAATAGAATTAATAATACATTTGGATATTTCATCTTTTCTTTCTCCAAGAAATTTATCATATAATTTCTTGTTTTTCTTGAAAATAAAGCCTTCAATCAATGGTCGTGCTGCAAATGGGAAAATACACATTGACAGCATATTAATAATTAAATGATAAGGATCAACTTTTAAAATTTTATGTTCCTTTACTTCCTTGTCAATCTGTTTAATCAGTTTATCAGGATTAATACCCTGGTTTTTCATAAAATAGATAATCGTATCGGGATTCCTGTTTATTTCATACAGAATAAACAATGGCAAATGAGGATTTTCTGAAAGCATATCAATATAGCTGCTTACAATTATTTTAATCTTGCTCTTAAAAGGTTTATCTGAATTAAATATCTCGCCCAGCTTCGGGATAAAATCCTTAAATGCTTCTTTAAATACAGCCTCAAATAACTTATCCTTACTACGATAATAGTAGTGCAACAGTGATTTATTGATTTTCGCCTCATCTGCAATTTCCTGCATCCTTGCACCATCAAATCCTTTCTTCACAAAGACTTTCTTAGCTGCATCCAGTATATATTCTTCAGTATTTTTATCTTTCTGCATTTAACCTTATAGTTTAACCAATTTATTTAATCATATAGTTTAACCAAATGGGCAAAATTAATAAATTTATTCTTTTATAAACATTTTTTACAAAATTTATTTATATTAGACTATTATTAATTGAAATAAAAATAATTGAAATCTTTCTAAAAGTTATTGTTCTAAGAGGTTATGACTCTTATTTAACTTCTATTTCCGGTTGTTTGATAATTTCAGGCTGCTTAACAATATTCTTTATTCTCCTTGGAGGAAGGTTTAGTCTTAAAGCGCAAACTGCAAATGATAAAACAGGGTTTTTTGTATTACCCATAAAGGTAAGAATATCATTTGTAGCAAAATAAATATCATAAAATCCGGCTGCTGAAAAAGTTATTCCAAGAGGAACATTCCAACCAATAGAAGGGTTGCCGGCAACACCAGTGTTAACTTTAAATAATCCTAAAAAATTAAACTCAGCGCCAAGAGACATGTAAGTTTTATCTTTATAATTATTGATTTTATTTAATGGTGTTACAATATCTGCTCCTACTTCAAAAAGCCTTGACAATCTTATTCCTGCGCCTATGCGAAGCTTTGCTGGTAAAGATACAGTAGATGATGGAAATTTACTAAACAAATCGTTTTGATTAAATAGATCATCAAATGTTTTAACAATTTTTTGTAAAGAATCCGCTCTTAACATTGTAGTATTGGCTTTTACCATTTCCATTGAACGCCATTTTATTGAACCAAGATCTACAACTGATATTCCAAATTTAAATTTATTTTTTAATACTGCATTAACTCCCAGGTCAAATGCTGAGCCATGTCCATCTGCATTAAATATACTGCTTGGAAGATTGTCAACAAACGGCTGATAATTTTTATTATTTAATGTTGATTGGGCTACAATTATTCCGTTTTCTGCATTAACATTGACGTATCCTAATCCCAATATATACCTGTATCCTACCCCTCCGTATATGTCCAGATTTTTAATAAGCGTATTTATTTTGAATCCATAAGCTATATTCAACTCTCTCAGATACTGAATATTCACCTTTGCACTATTGAAAACTTCTGATATTACTGGACCATTATCCCCGCCCTTTAGCAGTGAGTCTAACATTGCCTGGCTCTTAACATCTGTTGAAATTTGTGAAATAAGCCTGTCTCTCATACTTAAAGCTATTCCTCCAAATCCTCCCAAATGCAGTGATAACCCTACAAGGTTAACATTAGTGCTTATGTTTAAGCCATTTTCACAGGTAAATAATTTTCCCAATTCATTTGTAAATTCATCTTCTGACGAATTATCATCAGAATTCATAGATTTCATCGAGGAAGTAATCTCTTTTAAATCAAGCGCCTTTGACTGTAAATTAAAGTTAAAATAACCTATACCTAAAGAAATTCTATTATTATAATCCCAACCTAAATTTGACGGATTAACCCCTATTGCTTCATAATCCCTCAGCAATGTAGTCGCTCCGACTTTGCCTGCTACTACAGGTACTCCCAAATCTATCTGGGCTATTACTGTTTGCGTAGTAAACAATAAAAATAGAAAAGTGAATAAAATTAATTTCTTAAATATTGATTTTATCATAAGTTTCAATTTTAATTGTTAATTAATTATCTGTCTTATTTATTCTTTAATTTACAAAATTACTTCATTACATTCATTTATAATTAAAAATAATTTAATTTTTATGAACAGGTTTAAAATATGATAGGAATTCTTAACTAATTATAAACCTGAAATTAAAAATATTATGTCTAATAATATCGTTTATAACTGATATACTTTTATCTTTGCTATATGCAACACAATCACAGGTTAAGTTATTCAGCAAATATCAAAAGAGCGTTTCTTATTGGAATATACCTGAATTCTGCTTTTGTTGTATTTGAATTAGCCGCAGGCTTTTATTCCAATTCTCTTTCCCTGCTTTCTGATGCATTTCACAATCTCAGCGATGTTACTGCATTGGCGCTTGCTTTATTTGCTTATAAACTGTCTTTCAAAAAATCAACAAACAAATTCACTTATGGCTATAAAAAATCAACAATCCTTGCTCCGGTAATAAATGCTGTAATTCTATTGATAGTAATAGGTGCAGTCGGTTATGAAGCATTAGTTCGCCTGCAAAACCCACAGCCTGTTTATGGTAAAAGTGTAATTATAGTTGCTTTTATTGGGATAGTAATTAACTCTGTTTCAGCATTGCTTTTTCTGAAAGATAAAGATAGAGACCTTAATATTAAAGCCGCTTTCATTCACCTTGCAGGTGATGCTTTGATTTCTGCTGGTGTAGTTATTACAGGTATTATAATTCTTTTCACTGATTGGTACTGGCTTGATGCAATAGCGAGCTTAATTATAATACTTGTAATTATTAGAAATACCTATAATGTTCTTTGGGATAGTTTCAGATTATCACTCGATGCAGTCCCTGAAGGCATTAACACTTCTGAAATTCGTGAAAATATTATGAAAATTATTGGTGTAATTGAAATTCATGATTTACATATCTGGTCGATAAGCAGCACAGAAACCGCATTAACTGTTCACGCAGTTCTTAGCGGAAATCCTGATATGATAACAACTCTTAGTATTAAATCTCAAATCACAGAAATGCTTAAAGAGCATAATATTTTTCACACAACAATAGAGTTTGAACATCAGGATAATCCCTGCGAGCAGCAGGACTGCTGATAAATGAGTTTCTGGCACCTGATAGCTGGTAGTATATTATTCTTTATTCAAATCAACCTTCTTGGCTTTTCTGCGGTTATATCTCTTCTTTTTATCAGGAACAACTTTTTCTGCAAAACGACCATCCTGACCTCCACTCTCAATAAAGTCTTTCCTAACCTTTTCCTTAACTGCCTTATGTATTTTTTTAGATGATAGTTTCATATTGCATTTGTATAAACCAGTTACAAAAATACAACATAAAGTGGAAAACCTTCTGAAATATACAATCTCCTAATTTCAGTCTTAAATTAATTTATACCATTACTTATAACAAAATAGTCCTCCCGATTTATCGTAATTGGACTATTAAAGATACCGTATCAGTATTATATGAACCTAAAATTATATGTTAAGAAGCTTTTTTACTAATTCTGCTATAGCTTTATTATCGGCTTTCCCGGCAAGTTCTTTGGACGCAATGCCTATCACCTTACCCATATCTTTTATGCTTGTGGCTCCTGTTTCTTTAATAATCCTTTCAACTATCTGCAGAACTTCTGCTTCACTCATCTGCTTTGGCAGATACTGTTCTATTATTTCCGCCTGAAAAAATTCAGTTTTAGCAAGGTCTTCCCTGTTTTGCTGCCTGTATATATCTCCTGATTCCTTTCTCTGCTTTACAAGCTTCTGCAATAACTTTATCTCTGCCTCAGCACTTACTTCATCTGTAGATGACTTTTCCGATTTCAATAACAATAAAGCAGCCTTTACGCCTCTTATCGCTTCAAGTTTTTCCCTGTCTTTTGAAAGCATTGCTGCCTTTATATCTGCATTTATTTTTTCTTCTAAACCCATAACTTTAGTAATTAGTCGTAAGAATATTATTCAACTACAAAATTATAAAATATTATTTATATAAAACAAACTTTACCACAAAGGAACACGAAGGTATAAACAAAGGCACACAAAGTAAAATAGTACACTGATTTTTTATGACAATTTTGATAGATTAAGATAAAAAGTGCAAGAAAGGAAATTAATCTAATAAATCTGAAGAATCTGATATATCAGATAAATCAGTTAATCAACATTGTCGTGGAGAAATGAATTGTTCTGCTTAACTGCAAGATTTTTATCCTCATCCTCTCCAAGTGTATACTTTGAAATACTTGATTCTGAAGAAGGAGTAACTTCCTTTAACTGTACATCGCGTCTTCTGAAAGCAGGTTCCTTTTCTAATTTCTCAACATCAATTGGTTTGTTAAATTTCTGGCTTAATTCTCTTAATCTCTTTTTTCTGAGGTCCATTGCAGATTCAACTATTTGCTTTTCAATTTTTTCATTTGCAGATTCACGATTATGCGGGAATGTCAATGAAAAATCATTTTTATTTTGAGTCAAATCAGCCTCTTCCTTTTCTTCTATTTTGTCTTTATCATCTTCTTGATTAAAAAGAAATATTTTTTCATTTTTAATATCCTGTGGTTCTGGCTCTTTTCTTATGTTTCTTTTTGAAAACTCATTGTCAAGAAAATCATTGGCAAGCTGATCCATTTTGGAGGTAAATAATTCTTTAGAACTTTGAGGGATGGTTTTTTGTATTTGATTTATAATTTTATTATTCACAACTTCAATCTCTCCTTCTTCTTTTATTTCTTTAGCTTCAATCCTAACAATTGGTTCTTCCTTCTTAACTTCGTCTTCTAAATGGTTAATTTTTATTTCACGTTTAGGTTGATGTACTGAAAAGGTATTATTTATATCATTATAATCAAATCCTGTAGCAACAATTGTAACAGCAATTTTATCGCCGAGATTTTCATCCCTGCAGCTTCCCCATATTACTTCGGCTGTAGCTCCGGCTTCTTTCTGAATATATGATGTAATCTCTTCTATTTCATCCATTGTTATTTCTTTTTTACCGGATGTAATATATAGAAGAATATTACTTGCACCCTTAATATTATTATCATTAAGCAATGGGGATGTAAGCGCACTTTTTATTACTTCAATTGCGCGGTTATCGCCTTCTGCAGTTCCCTGTCCCATTATAGCTACACCGCTATTACGCATAACTGTATTAACATCCTCAAAGTCCACATTTACCTTACCTATCTTGTTAACTATATCCGCAATTCCTTTAGCTGCTACATTAAGTATATCATCTGCCTTAGCAAATGCTTCAGTCAAAGTAAAATCTCCAAAAGATTCTCTTAATTTATCATTGCAAATAATTAAAAGTGAATCCACATTATTTCTCAGCTCAGTAATGCCTTTCAATGCCTGCTCCAATCTTTTTCTGCCTTCCCAGCTAAAAGGAATGGTTACAATTCCTACTGTAAGAATATCCATTTCCTTGGCTATACCTGCAATAACAGGAGCTGCACCTGTTCCTGTTCCGCCTCCCATACCGGCAGTTACAAACAGCATCTTCGTATTATCATTAAGTATTTCCTTAATATCCTCGGCTGACTCTAAAGCAGAATTTTTACCTATCTCTGGCTTAGAACCGGCACCCCAGCCATTTGTCAGGTTTTTGCCGAGCTGTATCTTATTCATTACTGGACTAATCTGCAAAGCCTGTGAGTCAGTATTGCAAATATAAAAATCTACACCCTGAATACCCTGGTTATACATATAAGTGACCGCATTGCTGCCACCTCCTCCTACACCAATAACCTTTATTATTGAACTCTGATCGCCAGGTGCTTCAAATTTAATTTTATTATTCATAATTCTATGGTTTTAGATTTTTATAAAAGTATGATGATTATTTACACAAGTTTGATTTAAATTCAGTTTTTTTCAACAAAATTTTATTAAAAATTGTTAATTATTTAACGGATTTATTTAATCTTATCAGTATTAAAAAAACCCTCAACAATTGATGTCAGAAATTCAAGTTTATTAGATTTAACAGTTTTGCTTCCCTGTACTATTTCTTTTGGTTGTACTTTATTGTATTTCTCAAATCCTTTCAAAACTAAGCCTACTCCTGTAGCATAAATGGGACCTGCAATTTCATCGGAAACACCTTTTGCAAGATGTTCATTAGGATAGCCTATACGCGTATCCATACCTGTTATGAATTCTGTTAATTGGGCAATATTCTTGAGTAAAGCCCCTCCCCCGGTGAGAACTATGCCGGTAATCAATTTTTTCTCATAACCGGAATTGACGATTTCATAATAGACCCTTTCGATTATCTCTTCAACTCTCGCCTGTATTATGCTTGCAAGATTTTTTAGTGAAATCTCTTTAGCTTGCCTGCCTCTTAAGCCCGGTATAGATACTATTTCATCATCACTATTTTCACTTGCAAGAGCAGAACCAAATTTAATTTTCAATGCTTCAGCCTGTCTCTTGATTATGGTGCAACCTTCCTTTATGTCTTCGGTAATAACATTACCTCCAAAAGGTATCACTGATGTATGCCTTATAATGTTATCCTGGAATATTGCTATGTCAGTTGTGCCACCACCCATGTCTACCAATACAACTCCTGCTTCTTTTTCCTCGTCAGTTAATACAGCTTCAGCAGAAGCTAAAGGTTCAAGTATGAGCTCTTTGACATTTAAACCTGCCTTGTTGACGCATTTATGTATATTCTTTGCAGAAGTAACATGACCAACAATTATGTGGAAATTTGCCTGGAGACAACTGCCACACATACCTATTGGCTTTTTAATTCCGGGCTCTTCATCAATTGTATATTCCTGAGGAATCACATGAATTATCTCCTCACCGGGCTGCATAGCTAGCTTATACATGCTTTCAACAAGAGAGTCAATTTCATCCTGCTTTATTTCATTATCCTTATTTGTGCGCATTATGCTGCCAGGATGCTGAAGGCTCTTTATATGCTGTCCGGCTATACCAACGTATACCTCATTTATCTCTACTCCTGCTTTCTGGCAGACATCATCTATGACAGTCTTAACTGCCTTTACAGTTTCATCAATGTTGGAAATTGAACCACGCATTACCCCAATTGAGGGGGTGCTGCTGGTGCTGAGTATTTCTATTTTACCATACTCATTTTTCTTTCCTACAATGGCTGCAACCTTTGTAGTACCAATGTCTAAACCAACTATAATTTCAGGATTTTCCATATTTTGATTTTTAAATTATTTAGTGCAAACTATCTGTTCTTTATACTTCAGATTAATGGTTTTATACTTGCCCCATCCTACTTTGCTTATTTCTTTCTTATAAAACAAAAGCAGCTTTTGAAACTTTTCATCCAAATTATCAATACCACCCAAAATCACTCCCTGATTACCTAATGTAAGAAATAACTCAATGTCTCCATTTGGCATGTAATATATCTGGTCGATCATAGCTTTCCAAAAATCTGATTTATTTATATACTTACTCAGAAAATAAAGCTTTTGCAAATCTGTTAATTTATTTGTATCAATCAGAATCTTTTTATCAAAATTTATTAACCTAAAACCTGGTGAGTAAACATTAGTTATATTGCCATGTGCAATAATTAATCTGGGTGCGTATTTATCCGATAAAGGAATCATTTTAGCTTCTTCATCCAGATAAAAGTTTTGTCCTATTTTGTTAATAACTCTTACAATAGGTTGACGCTGAATGACACATATTTTTAGAACACCATCATTTGTAGAATATACATCAACAGAAGCAATAAAAGGATTCTCTAAAATCTTATCTTCAATCTTTTTGTGGTTAATTTCTGAAAATTTTACGTTTTGAATTATTAATTTTGAATCATCTATAATATTTTTAATATCATTTCTTGTCACAAAATCCTTAGCATTATTGTGGTTTAAAACAATATCAACTCTTACAAGTTTAACATCCTGACGTTTTTTGTTAATATAAATTATCAGAAAAACAAACACTGTAACAAGAATAATCCAGGTTGAAATAATGATTATCTTTTTCATACAAAATCAGGTTTCAAAAATTCTAATATTTAATAATTCTTCTATTGGTTCCACCAATGTATCAATATCTCCTGCACCTAGAGTCAAGAGTATTTCAATGTTATAATTTTTTAGTATATCAAGTACATCATTCTTTGAGCACAAAATTTTCTTTTTAATATTTACCTGGTTAAAAATTATCTCAGAGCTAACTCCTTCAACAGGTAATTCTCTTGCAGGATATATATCAAGTAAGATAAGTTCATCCAGCAATTCAAGAACTTTAGCAAATTCAAAAGCAAGGTCTTTTGTTCTTGAATATAGATGAGGCTGGAAAATGCCGGTAATCTTTCTCTCTTTATATAAATCTTTAACTGCAAGTATGCAGGCTTTAAGCTCTTCTGGATGATGGGCATAATCGTCAATGTAAACAACATCTTCCGTGTTTATCCTGTAATCAAATCTTCTTACAACACCTTTATAGGTTTCAAGAGCATCCTTAATATTATCAACTTTCACACCTATTTCTAATGCAACTGCTGATGCTGCTATAGCATTCTCAATATTATATTTTCCGGGTACGTTATAATGAATATTTTTTACTGACCTTTCCTTATAAACAATATCAAAAAAATACCTGAAATTTTCAATTCTGATATTCTCAGCGTGAGCAGCAGATTCAGGGAGTAGAGAGTAGGTAATAGTAAGTGGGGAGTGGGAAGCAAGGAGTAGAGAGAACTGATTGCTAAGAGCTGCATTGATAAATAATTTACCATTGCCCTTTAATTGTCTTGCAAATTGTATGAAATTTGAATGTAAATTTTCTTTGGTTTTATATATATCAAGATGGTCAGCATCCATAGCAGTAATAATAGATATGTCAGGATTGAGGGTTAAAAATGACTTATCATATTCATCAGCCTCAACAATAATTAATTCTTCAGATTTATTAGATTCTTCAGATTTATCACTGATTATTAAATTTGAATTATAATTCTTTGTTATTCCCCCAATTAAAGCAGTTATTTTATATCCTGAAAATTTTAAAATATGTGCAATTATTGAAGTTATACTTGTTTTTCCATGAGTTCCTGCAACTGCAATAGTAAATTTATCTTTTGTCAATCCTCCTAAAACCTCGGAACGCTTCATTAATAATTTTGTACTTTTCAGATGTTGGTACTCAATATTTGTAATTGGTATAGCTGGAGTATAAATGACAAGATCAATATTATGAGGAAGCAGGTCAATATTTTCTTCGTAATGCACTGATATTCCTTCGGCTTCAAGCTGCCTGGTTAAAGAAGTAGAAGTTTTATCATAACCGCTTACATTAACACCTTTAAAATGGAAATATCTGGCAAGAGCGCTCATGCCAATACCACCAATGCCTAAAAAATATATGTTATGTAAATTATCTAATTTCATTTAGTTCTCTTATTCATTGATTCATTAGTTCACTACACCCTTTTCTCTACTAATTTTAATATTTCTTCTGCTATTCTTTCAGCGGAATCTGTCTTAGCAAGTTCTCCGATATTTTTGGAAAGCTCTCTCTGTAAGCTTTCATTTTGTAAAAGGTCAAGAACCGTTTTCCCTAATAATTTAGCAGCTTCACTATCTTTAACCATTATGGCTGCTCTGCGCTCTACGAGTGTATTTGCATTTTTTGTCTGATGGTCTTCAGCTACATTTGGTGATGGAATCAGAATGACAGGCTTTTTAACTGCACATAATTCTGATATAGCTATAGCTCCTGCTCTTGAAACTATAATATCTGCAACAGCATAAGCATAGTCCATTTTATTAATGAATTCATAGGCTTTTTGACATTTGCTGCTGTGATTATTTATAGCACACATTGCCAAATCATGATAATTTTTTCCGGTTTGCCATAATACCTGAATATTATTCTCAATAAACAACTCAAGATATTGGCTTATACTTGTATTAATTGTTCTTGCACCTAAACTTCCTCCTATAACCAACAAAGTTTTTTTATCATTTGAAAGACCAAATAATTCTATGCCTTTTGCTCTTTTCTCCCTCAAATCAAGAATATCCTGCCTGATTGGATTGCCGGTAAAATATATTTTATTCTCAGGAAAAAATTTATTCATACCTTCATATGCAACGCAAATCTTGTCAACCTTTGATGCAAGTATCCTATTAGTAATTCCCGGAAATGAATTTTGTTCCTGGATAAGTGTGGGGATTTTCATTTTTGTAGCTACCTTTAAAACAGGTCCGCTGGCAAACCCTCCAACCCCTACTACAACATCAGGTTTAAATTGTTTTAATATACTTCTTGCCTGTAAAAGACTATAAATAAGCTTTAAAGGAAACAATAAATTCTTAAAAGTGAGTTTTCTTTGAAAACCACTTATCCATAAAGTTTTTATCTTATATCCAGCTTCCGGAACTTTCTTCTCTTCCATTCTTCCCTTAGCACCAATAAATAGTATATCTACCTTCCCGAAATAATTGGGATTATTTTTTAGGGCATTTGCTATTGCAATAGCAGGGAAAATATGCCCTCCTGAACCACCTCCGCTTATTATTACTTTATAATTCATGCTTTTCTAATTCTCAACAGTAACAGGTTCTTCAATTTCTTTCTCAGTTTCTTTGCTTACACTTAATATAATTCCAACTGCAATGCTTGAAAATAATATGGATGTACCACCCCAGCTTATTAAAGGTAAAGGTTGACCGGTAACAGGTAAAACTCCAACTGCAACTCCCATGTTCATCATTGCCTGTATTATTAGGCTGATACACAAACCCATTGTAAGAAATGCTCCGAATCTACCGGGACTCCTTATTGATATTCTTATACAC
>CAZMDE010000039.1:0-13422 GCA_964564355.1 uncultured Bacteroidales bacterium
GCAAAAATGCCTTTCGACATCCATCATAATAGCTTTATGCACCAGATCATTTTTGTCGGTCACATAGTGATAAAGAGTTTTTTTGGAAATGCCGAGCTCTTTTGCCACATCATCCATGGTGATGCTTTTAATCCCGTATTTACGGTAAAGCACTATGGTTCTGTCTAATATGTTCTTTGATTCTGATTCCAAGCCGCAAAAATAATATTAATAACAATACAGGAAACAAAAAAAGTATTAAAAGTTTCCTAATAATTATTAAAAACTGATATTATTAATTAAAGCATGTATATAAAATGATATTCGTTTTAAATAAAAACCTTATTTTATCTTACCTAATCTTAATTATCATAAAATATATGTGTACCAAATGACATTATTCAATATAATCTCTATTTTTGTATTCTAAATAAAAGCAGTTTATAGACCTCAATATAAACAATCAAATCATAAATATTGAATGATAAACGATTCAAAACATACTAAAACCTATAAATCCAAAACCCTTAATGGCAGAGTTCCGCCCTGGTATCTCCTTTCTTTGCTTGCCTTGCTTTTTGTTGTTGCAGCTCTGACCATTATTAATCATTATGATATAATCAGAATAAACAATACGGTTTTAATAATTTGCAGGTGGATTGCGATTGCCGGTATTATCGGTTATGCAATTTTCAAAAAGTCACTGACTACCTGGATATTGATAAGTATGATTGTTGGAGCTGCTTTTGGGCACGATTTGCCGCAGATTGCCGTAAATATGCAATTGATAAGCAAAATTTTTCTGCGGCTTATTAAAACAATAATTGCCCCTTTACTCTTTGCTACTATTGTTGTTGGAGTTGCCGGTCACTCTGACCTGAAGCAGGTAGGCAGAATGGGCTGGAAATCCCTTGTTTACTTTGAAATAGTTTCAACTCTTGCTCTTATTATTGGCTTGCTGGCTATTAATATAAGCCGGGCAGGGATGGGAGTTAATATACCCGAAGCTATTAACAAGACTAATATTCCTGAAGTACTTCCGGTAAGCGGCAGCGACATCATTTTGCATATATTTCCCGAAAATATTGCCAGATCAATTTACGAAGGGCAGGTCTTGCAGATAGTTGTTTTCAGTATTTTATTCGGCATAGCTGTTGCTTTGCTTAAAGAAAAATACAAGTCCCCAATGATTAAATTCACTGAAGCACTTGCCGAAACTATGTTCCGGTTTACTCAGATAATAATGTATTTTGCTCCTTTTGCTGTATTTGCCGCAATAGCTTACAGTATCGGGCACATGGGTCTTGAGATATTAGTAAATCTTTTTAAGCTCCTTGCTACGCTTTATGTTTCTTTGATTGTTTTTCTCTTAGGTGTTTTACTCCCTGTAGCCTTACTTTTCAGAATACCTGTCCGAAAATTCATCAAAGCAATTTCAGAACCTGTAGCCTTAGCCTTTGCCACCACCAGCTCCGAATCGGCTTTACCTATAGCTATGGAACGCATGGAGGAATTTGGCGTTCCCCGTAAAATCGTTGCCTTTGTTATGCCTACAGGGTATAGCTTCAACCTCGATGGCACTACTCTCTATCTTTCGCTCGCAACTATATTTGTCGCCCAGGTCAGCGGTATTAACCTCCCTATTGACAAACAATTGCTGATTGTTTTCACACTTATGCTTACCAGCAAAGGAGTTGCCGGAGTTCCGAGGGCGTCTTTGGTAATATTGCTTGCAACTGCTGCTAACTTCGGACTGCCTGCATGGCCTATATATATTATTCTCGGAATTGACGAACTTATGGACATGGCTAGAACCTCAGTAAACGTTATTGGCAATTGCCTTGCTACCGCTGTCATTGCCCGATGGGAAGGCGAATTGGATTCAAAACCCTCTCAATCTCCATGCTGATATCCTGCAAATGCGCTTTAGTATAAATATCTCCCGACTTTGTAATGCCTGAATTGACTTTGCTTTTCAATTCTGTTAATTGATTCCTGGAAATGGCTCTTAATTCATTTTGGTTTTTGAGCTTTGATTCTAAAATTCTGATGTATTCCTGTTGTAAAGCACGCTTATAACTGTCTATCTTAATAACCGGACTGTTAATATCACTCCAGACACTCTGGTAAATATCATTAAATGCTTCCGACAATTTGTAGGATTCTTTTGGCTCCAGAGTTTCATTTTCAGCTATTCGCATTAGCTTTTCATCATCCATCATAATCTGAAGCAATCTTGCCTGAACTCTCTCTATTCTGTCCAATGTGCTGCTTGGTTCAAATTTACGTACTACTTCCTCATTAAGTAAAAATATTGGGGGTTTAAAAGCATTATCCCCTATAAATTTTATAGCGTCTTTTTGCTTTTGTGCTGCTATCATTGTATATACACGTCCTTCCTGACCGAAAGTCTTTTCAACTGCTTCCACGCCTCCTACATAGTTTGCTACGTGAGCCATTTCCATTCTCCACTGATTTATCAGGACATTATACATTTCCTGAAGCAAGTCAAAATTCTCTCCTTCTTTTTCTGTTGCTTTGACAAGATTGTTCATTATTCTTTCTAAATTCTTTATCCCATATGAAGTGGACTTAATAGCATCATCTCCTAGATCCTCTGTTTGTGCATATGGGTCAAGCGAACGACCTTCTGTCCCAAACCTAAGCATCGGATTTTTCTCCTGTTCCTTTAGCCATGTATTAAGAATAGGTTTTTCATCATCCGCAGTTTTTGCTTCAGGTATTGGTTTATAGCCCCACATTATAACATATTTGTCATAAATACTTATTATTGGCATCAGATAAGCATCATCTCCCGGCTGTGCCACATAATTAAATCTTGCATAATCCATTATTGAAGCTGTTGTCCCGTACTTTTTTGTAAACGTCCGCGAACGTAAAGAATCTGTCGGACAAAAATGTGATGCTTTCATATTATGCCGCAAACCTAATGTATGTCCTACTTCATGTGCACAAACATACTCTACTAATTCACACATTAAATCATCCGGTAATGGTAATTTCTGCGCTTTTTTGTCTGAGCCTGATGCCTGTATAAAATACCAGTTACGCAAAAGATTCATTACATTATGATACCATCCTATATCCGAGTTTAATATTTCACCTGTTCTGGGGTCATTGATATGCGGTCCATATGCATTCATTATTGGGGAAGCAAAATATCTTATTACCGAATATCTTGCATCCTCAGGATTCCAGTCCGGGTCTTCTGCTTTTGTTGGAGGGTCTTTTGCTATAATTGCATTCTTAAATCCTGCTGCTTCAAATGCTGGCTGCCAGTCCTCAATTCCTTTCTTCAGTGCCTTCCTCCATTTTATCGGAGTTGCCGGGTCAATATAATAGGTTATAGGTTTTATCGGCTCAACAAGTTCTCCCCTTTTGAATTTTTCCAAATCCTCAGGCTTTGGCTCAAGACGCCAGCGGGTGATATACTCTTTATGTTCAACCTCATGCTTATCTCCATAATATGATTGTGACATTGCAAAAAATCCGATGCGGTTATCGTAATATCTTGGTTTCATCGGATTTTCAGGCAAAAGTATCATGCTGTGATACATTTTCATGCTTACTGTTTGAGTTGATTCCTGTTGGTTTGGCTTAGTTGCTATGTAGGTGAGCAATACTTTTATTTCAAGATTCTGAGGATATGCTTTTACCTGGTCTAAAAAACATCGTGTCTTATCAATAGTCTTCACTTCAAGCGCTTTTCGGGTTGCATCTGGAAGAGTAAATGGCGGAACATCTTCCATGTATAATGGAGTGGCTTCTATTAATAATGTTGTTGAATCAGCATTTTGAGCAAGAATTTCAAAACTTTTTATTATAGGTTCAAAATTAGAATTCTTTACTGCCTTGAATATCGGCATTGTATCACTTGCTGTATTCTGATACGATACCGAACGCAGCAATATCTTATCATACATCTTATCCCATCTTACTACCTGGTTATTTAAATTCTCACCCCCATAACCCAATCCCGGCGTTTCTGCTATTCGTGTTACTATCAAAAACTCTTTGCCAAACTCTTTCTTTGGAATTTCTAAATAAAGTTTCCCTTTAACTGTATGAGCCGTGAAAATCCCTATGCTGCTTTTGGCATCCTTTGTCACATAATCACTTATCTTTTTCCCCGTCTCTTTCTTTATTTCTGCTTTCTTTTTCCTGAACAATTGCCCGTTCGAATAACCAACAATCACAACGATTCCCAATAATAATAAAATTAATTTCTTCACTTTCTTTACTTTATTTTAAATTAATAATTCGGATTAAAATTTATCTGCAATAATAAAACAAATTTGGAACTTAAATATGAAATCCAGCTACCATTCACACTAATCCCCACTTTCCACAATAAGCTATTTTCATAATTATCATAATAAATCAGTGTACTATTAAACACATATATTGACTATACGGATAGACTCTAATTTATTTCTGTTTTAAAAATTTATATCTTTGCCTTCTAACTGTCTTCTATGCGTATCGATATTCTTACTCTTTTTCCTGAAATGTTTAAAGGTCAGTTTGACTATTCCATTATTAAAAGAGCAAAGGACAAAGGTATTGCAGAAATCTTCCTTCACGACATAAGGGACTACACTCCTTATAAGCACAAGCAGGTAGATGATTACCAGTATGGCGGTGGCTCAGGAATGGTGATGATGATAGAACCGATTGCTAAATGTATTGAAAAGCTGATGAGCGAAAGAAAATATGATGAGGTCATATATCTCTCTCCTGACGGGCATTTGATAGACCAAAAGCTTGCGAATCATCTTTCTACTATTAATAATTTTATTCTACTCTGCGGGCATTATAAAGGAATTGATGAAAGGATAAGACTTAAGTATATTACAAAAGAAATATCTATCGGAAATTATGTTTTGTCTGGCGGCGAGCTTGCTGCTGCAGTTGTTTGCGATTGTATTATCAGGTTAATTCCCGGAGTGCTCAATGATGAAACATCCGCATTGTCCGATTCATTCCAGAATGACTTACTATCACCGCCTGTTTATACCAGACCTAATGATTGGAACGGAATGAAAGTCCCTGATGTTTTACTTTCTGGAAATGAAAAAGAAATATATAACTGGCGGATGGAAAAAGCAATTGAGAAAACTAAAAAGCTCAGACCCGAGATGCTCGATGATTCTCAAACCAATGAACCAACTAACCAATGAAATAATGAATTAATGAACCAAAACGATTGTTTCATTATTCACTTTCATTTGTGCAATTAATACTTTGCGGAAGTCTTTCCAGTCAGCATTTTCGTAAACACGCTTGTTAAGAGTAACTTTTTCTCTCAGAATGATCTCATTATCATTTATTTCATAGCCCATTTCATAAGATGCTGCATTTCCTTTGATTTTCTTAGAAAATGGAAGATATGCTGTCTGCCTGCCTGATGGAATTTTCATTTTGTCGCTGATTTCAACCAAACGCGAACACCTGTCTCTGAAAGCATATTTCCTCTCAACCAAAGTTGTGTCAAAATTAAGATGAGCCTGAGCCCGCTTAAAGAGATTTGAAGCAAGCAGTGGTTTTACAATAATTTCCTTGTCAGTAATGACAGCATAATCGGGAATAGTATATTTTACTTTTAAAGTTACAGGACTGCTCATATAATTGTAAGGGTCGCCATAATTAACTGATAAAACCTTTGCCAAAGGATATACATCTAGAAATTCCTTTTGCACATTATAGCTCCATTGAGACCTGAATGATGATGTAAACATGTTTCTGACTGTAGCATCTGTTTGTCCTTCTGCAACAATAACAAGCTCCCCATTTAAAGCACCATCTTTTGTTAATTCAGATTTATTTGTTAATTTCACATAATGATTTTCGGCAGATGATAAAGGTGTCTCTGCTAATGGCTCACCCTCTGGCGTTCCAATTAGATAGTTTTGCTGCTGCTCTGCGCTTGACCATAATTCACGGCGGAAAGGTACCCATGTTGGGTCGAGCATATGCAACTTTCCGTCTTTCAAACGAACAGAAGTTACACAATGATTAAAATGGTCTGCAGGTATTTCATCTATTTTAGAACCTGCCATTGTCATTGCTGGATAGGACTTAAACCCCGCAGCTCTCAATAATGTAATGAGCATACCTGCTTTATCCTTGCAAACACCGCAGCGGTCTTTAAATGTCATGCTGCCCTTGTGAAGTGTAAAACCCTCGCCACTACCCATTGACAGTCCTGAATAACGGATCTCATCAGCTGCCCAGTGTGTAAGTCGTGATACTGAATCCATCTCGTTTTTAGCATCTTTCAGAATTTCACTAACCTTCTTTTTTATTTCCGGAGTAGATTCGAAGCTTCCATAATCCTCATTAACCTTGTAAAACCAGCGTGACTTTGCCTGCCAGTTCTCTGTTGTTGATAATAACAACTTAGGAGCAACATCATACAAAGAAACCATTCCTGGCTCCTTCTCAAAGGGCTTTATTTCATTTTTGGTGAAAGTAAAAACCTTTTCATTACCTGCTTTTGTTTCCTTAGTTTCAATATCACCATAATAGAATTTGTACTGCAAATACTTATCTGCGGGAAGCTTTACTCTGTAAACTTTATTAATTATATAAGTATGAGATGCATCGTCACTCCAGAAAGGAACAATGTCATAGAATTGCCCTGCCATTGGTGGAATGTATTTCTGGTCATCATCTGTGCCAAGAAGAGCATAGGAAAATCCTTTTTTATAAAGCTCAACTTCAAGCCCGTCACCGGGTTCAAGCCTGCCAACTTCAATCATCTTTTCTCTGGCACCCCAGTATATAGCACGTGCAGGTGCAGGATAATCAAGCACATTCTTCATGTCAAGATTTTCTACCTGACCGTTCTTTCTGTATATTATTACTTTTTTAATGTCAGAATAAGCTGTCAGCGGGTCATATCCGTATTTAATATTACTGACTTCAAGTGCTCCCTTTTGTGTCAGAACTTTATAAAGTTTATGAGTAGTGAAATAGCTTAATCCTGTTTCTTTCACATTAACATTTGTGCTGTCATATATCAGCAACAAGTGATTATCAGGATATTTTTTACAATCCCCTGCTTTCTTTAATAAGTCTGTTGTCTTATTTGCAAATAGGATAAACGGGAATAATGCGATTAAAATTAACTTTAAAACTTTAAGTTTCATACAATTTGTATTTTTATTTTTTAATAAAATCAGGAATTTATTATCCTTCTGTAATGTCAAGTTGTTCAAATATGGAATTTTTACTCTTATATTCAGGAACAATTGATTTCATTTTCGTCACAATCTTATTATTATTCTGTGTGGATACAATATCTATTAGTGACTCAATCTCATTACTTATAGTATCAACGCTGTATTCTCTTACTTTTGCAATCATAATCAACGGATGGTGAGTAGGCAGTGTGTTTTCCTTATCTGCAAGCAATTCCTCATAAAGCTTTTCACCGGGTCTTAGTCCTGTAAATCTTATCTGTATATCTTTTCCAAGTGTTAAACCTGACAGCATTATCATTTTCTTTGCAAGATCGGCAATTTTAACCGATTTCCCCATATTGAATATAAATATTTCTCCACCTTCTCCCATTGTTCCGGCTTCAAGCACCAGCTGGCATGCTTCCGGTATTGTCATGAAAAAGCGGTTTATGTTGGGGTCTGTGATAGTTACAGGTCCGCCTTTTTCAATCTGCTTATTAAATATTTCTATAACCGAACCATTAGAGCCAAGAACATTACCAAAACGTGTAGTGATAAAACGTGTGCTATTTTTTTGATTTAAAGCCTGGGTATATATTTCTGCAATTCTCTTGGATGCTCCCATTATGCTTGTTGGATTTACAGCTTTGTCAGTTGATATCATTACAAATTTCCTTACTTTGTACTCAATTGACAAATCTGCTATAGTTCTTGTACCGTCAATATTCACCAGGACAGCTTCATAGGGGCTGCTTTCCATCATAGGAACATGCTTATATGCAGCAGCGTGATAAACTATTTCAGGTTTAAAATCCTCAAATACCTTCTGCATTCTGCGCTTGTCAAGTATATCCCCGACAATAATTTCAAAATCCAATTCCCTGAAATTATCGTATAATTCCCGTTCAATATGATATAGAGGTGATTCAGCCTGGTCTACCAGTATTAATTTTTTTGGTGAAAAATTTGCTATCTGTTTTACAAGTTCGCTTCCTATTGAGCCGGCAGCACCGGTTATAAGTATGTGTTTACCAACCAGCTCTTTTCTTATTTTTTCCTCATCGAGCCTTATTACTTCGCGTTCCAGCAAGTCTTCTATCTTGACTTTTTTTATTTGCTTAAAACTGAGTTCTCCGTTAATCCATCTAACTATAGGAGGAACGTTCAGCACCTTTGCTTTATGAGCAAGACAAATTTCAATAATTTCCTTTTTTCTTTCAGGATTTATTTTTTGTATTGACAGAATTACATGCGCAACTGTATTGGTATCGAGAAGAGATTCAAGTTTGTCCGGTCCCTGAATTGTCACACCTTCAAGCTTTTTATTTATCTTCTTAGGGTCATCATCAATATAAGCGAGTACTTTATATTTTGTTCCTGCATCCCTGTCAAGCGCTCTTTTTGTAAATAAACCGGATTCACCGGCTCCGTAAATTATCACATTGCTTTTAAGCTTTACAGGATTATAAAATTCAAGGTAAGCTATTTTAACCATCATTCTCATTGTCATTAGTGACAATGTCGTTGCAAGATATTCTATAATAACAATTGAGAATGGTACAAGAAACGTATGGTTAATAATATAGTATGTTACAAGGTTTGTCAAGATAAAGAAAAGACTGCCAGAAGTTGTGGCAATAAATATTCTAACTGCATCCTGAGAACTTGAATACCTCCAAATACTAGAATAGGTCTTTGCTATTATATAGCTTGCTGCCCTTATTATCAGAATATACATAAGTACTCTCGGAAGGCTTAGAAGCTCTCCGTGAGGAATCGAGAAGTTAAACCTTAGTAAGTATGCGAGTATTACTGAAAATGTGGCTATTAACAGGTCTATCAGAAATACTAACCAGCGTGGTGTATGTATGTTTGCTAATGCCAAGTCTGTATATTTGTAATTTGGTAAATTAGTAAATTAGTAAATTGTAAGTCGTACATTATATAGCTCCTTTAAATTGTTTCAGGAAGCGAATATCATTTTCGAAAAACAATCTCAGGTCTTTAATACCGTATTTCAGCATTGCAACTCTCTCAACTCCCATACCAAATGCGAACCCTGAATATTCTTTGCTGTCAATTTTGCAATTTTCGAGAACATTGGGGTCTACCATGCCGCAACCGAGTATTTCTACCCATCCAGTGTATTTGCAAATATTACAACCCTTTCCTCCGCATATAAGACAGGAAATATCCATTTCTCCTGAAGGTTCTGTAAAAGGGAAGTAAGATGGACGTAATCTTATGGCTGTCTGCTCACCAAACATCTCTTTAGCAAAATATAATAATGTTTGCTTCAGGTCAGCAAATGACACATTTTTGTCAATATATAAACCCTCAACCTGATGGAATATCACATGAGCACGTGCTGATATTGGTTCATTCCTGTAAACTCTGCCCGGAGCAATTGTTCTGATTGGAGGTTTCTGGTTTTCCATCACCCGAACCTGCACTGTTGATGTATGAGTACGCAGAAGTATTTCCGGATCTTTATTAATAAAGAACGTATCCTGCATATCCCTTGCAGGGTGGTCTTCAGGAAAATTGAGTGCAGTGAAATTATGCCAGTCATTTTCTATTTCAGGACCTTCAGAAACAGTAAAGCCTATACGGTCAAATATTCTTATTATCTCATTTTTTACAACGGACAGCGGGTGTCTTGCCCCTGTTTCTGAGAAATTCACAGGTAATGTAAGGTCGTTTGAAATTCGGAGTTCGGAGTTCGGAGTTTGGAGTTCGGTTTTTTTCTTTAATAACTCAATTTTAGCTGAAATATCTTCTTTCAGCCTGTTCAATTGTATTCCAATTTCTTTGCGCTTTTGTTCAGGAACACTTTTAAGCTCAGCAAACAGCTCGGTAACAATACCCTTTTTACTAATGTACTTAATCCTGAAAACCTCAATCTGCTCAGGAGTATCAGCATCAAACTGTTCTACCTCTTTTAGCAGTCCCGATATCCTGTCTTCCATTTTTATTACTAATTAATAACCTTTACAGTTATTTTAACATCTTTAACAGGTCTGTTTGCTTGAGGGTTTGTTGCCACTGCAGCTATCTTATCAACTACATCCAGACCTTCAATAACTTCACCATATACAGTGTAATTGTCGTCAAGAAACGGTGTTCCTCCTATAGTTGTATAAGCTTTTCGCTGTTCAGGAGTAAAATCCCTGCCAGATGCAACAATTTCAGCCTGTGTAAGCACCTTGCCCTGAACAATATAAAACTGCGAGCCGGAAGATTCTTTTCGCGGGTTCATATTATCGCCAAGTCTTGCAGCTGCCAGAGCACCCTTTTTATGAAAAAGATTTGGATTAAATTCGGCAGGTACTGTATAACCAGGACCGCCATTGCCAAGTGTCTGGTTGGGGGTTGCGTCTTTTGAATTCGGGTCTCCACCCTGAATCATGAAACTTTTTATTACTCGGTGAAAGATTGTACCGTCATAAAATCCCTGTTTTGCCAGCTTAATAAAATTATCACGGTGTTTAGGCGTTTCATTATAAAGTTTTATTTTAATGTCACCTAAATCAGTTGAAATCAATACTATTTTTTCAACTACAGGAATAGGTTGTGAATTGACGCTTTTCCCAATTATTCCTAATGAAATGATTAACACACACACAATTTTAATTAACAATGATTTATTCATAACTCTAAAATTTTAATAATTTTGCTTAATAATTTTAAAATTCTTTTAAGAATCTTTTTGCAATATTACAAAAAAATACAAAAACAACTATACAAGTTGATAATTAAGAATTAATAATTGATAACGTTATGCTTAAAGCAGAAATTTTAATAGAAATAAATAAAATCTTTAAAAAGATTATTGTTAAGACAGAAAGTATTGAAAAAGATAATGATAGTTTCTCTCGTCTTGAATTTGATATAATAATGGCTGATATTCGCAATCTGTATGAGTATTATAATAAATTAAGCAGCTTTATAAATACAGATATTATGCCTGTTAAGGAGCCTGAAAAACCGGCTAAGAAAAAAGAACCTAAAGAAAAAGAAGCTCCTGTAATTATTAAGAAAGAAGAACAGGCTCCAGAGCTAATAGAAAATTTTAATGAAGAAGTAAATATCTCTATACAAGAAATCACTCAATCAAAAGTTACGGTTACTGAAACAAAGCAAGTAAAAACAACTACTTCCGACTTGTTCTCGCTTGAAGAAACTAACCGAATTGTTGATAAATTTCATGATGATAAGCAATCTATTAATGAAAAAATAGCTCTCAATAAACCTGATATTAGTATTGCTGACAAATTAAAAAGCTCTCAATCCGGTGATATCAAAACCTTAATTGGTATTAATGAAAAATATCTGTTCATAAATGAACTTTTTGAAGGAAATACAGGAGAATACAACGAATTCATTGCTCAGTTGAATCAATTCACAACAAAAAACGAAGCTAATTCCTTTATCAGCAATTTAAAATCCCAAAAAGGCTGGAAAGATAATATCGACTCAATGGATATGCTCGAAGAACTTGTTAATTCAAGGTACTCAGAATAGCAATTAGCAATTAACAATTGACAATTAACAATTAACAATTTAAAAAGTTGGCATAATATTTGAGAATTGCTAAAAACTGACCGTAAGCTCACCACAAACTCACCACAAACTTACCACAAACTCTCCATATGACGAGCGTATGTCGAGCTTATATATGGCTTGTATATGGTTTGTGACTCTCTTGTCACTGTGTAAACTTGATGTAAGCTTAAACAGAATATATTATTTTTTTACCTGGGAGGTATATAAGAGCCATTAACATCTCCACGGCAGATTGCTTTTATGTTAACAGTAATATCATTAGCTACGACTGTTATTGTAGGATTACTAAATATCCAATCAGGAAGAATGGCTTTGTTATTATCTGTGAAATGGTCGAGAAGACCTATATATCTTCTGCAAATCATCAAAGCATCAACCGGGTCAATTTTGCCATCATTATTAACATCAGCAGCTATTCTTTTCAAAGGGTCTGTAATAAGCTTTGAGCCAATATAATGCCTGTTAACGAGGAGTGCATCTATAGGATTGTCCCCTCCCCATTTTTTGTTAGTATAACCTTTTAGCTTATATTGACCATTTATAATTCTATTATAAACAAAAAAACCATTATAATCAGTTTTTGCATTCTCAATCAAAGTATCACCCGGGTTTAAAATAGAAACATAAGTAACTGTATTATCAAAATGACTGTTTATTGCTGAGGAATCCCTATTTTCATATTTTACATATCCTGCAACACAAAATCCAAATCTGGAACAAGCACAGAAATAAAGTTGTTTAATTTTAGGACTAATACTTCCACAACCATTGGTTATTTTACATAAATAAAGTCCGCTATCCAGGCAATTAGCAGGGTTTAACTTAAATATACTGTCAGTTGCATTTAATATGGGATTTCCACTTTTATACCATTGAAAATTTAATGGTTTTGAACCGTGCGGAGAAACAGATAGAATAATATTGTCCCCAATATAATGGATTTCGTTTTTAAATTTCACATCTAATGTTGGAGGTATATTGTCAATAGACAGTTTAAAAGGACTTAGTTTGACAGTGCCACAAGCATTGCTAATATTACATGAATAAAAGGTAGAATCATTGGCACTTACGTTATTTATAGTGTAGGTTGAATCCGTTGCACCTGTAATAAATTTGTCATCTTTTAACCACTGATAGCTTAGATTAGGATATGTGCCGTTTGTATTGATTTTAAAGGTTATAGACTTTCCCTCGCATCCAGATTGGTTAGGAATAGTATCAAGAAGAGTAGGTTTTATTAAAGGATTAACAGCTACTGTAACCGTATCTGATGTTGCACTAAAACAATCTCCTTTGGTAACAATAGCACGGTAATATGATGTTGTATTTATACCCCCTGAAATTTTAAATGGTGTTGTATTAGCTCCGTTTATATCTGTAAATGTTATATTATCTGTTGATGTTTGCCATTGAAATTTACCATCATATCCGCTTAATGTTAATATAGTACCTGAACCGGGACATACAGGATTTGTTAATGCTGAAGAAGTTCCTCCTATTGATGGTGGTTTTACTGTTACATTGAAGATAGTAGGAACACATCCTCCTTCATAATTTACACTTACAGATTGATTTCCTGATGTAATCCAGGTTACAGTTACAGTACTATCAACTTTTGTACCACCCGAAGTTATTTTACCTCCGGAAGAAACTGACCATATATAGCCAGTTT